>NZ_LWUA01000028.1 GCF_005222955.1 Blastococcus sp. CCUG 61487
GCCGCCTCCTACCAGCGGGTGCTGCACCGGGTGTTCCGCCGGGAGTTCCGGCTGCTCGCCAGTCTGCTGGCCTGGGCGCCCCGGGCCGAGCCCGCGCGCACCGCCGCGCTCACCCGCCACGCCGACCTGCTCGCCCGGCTGCTCGCCGCCCACCCCGGCCGCCCGCGACGCCGTGGCCGCTGCCTGCCGGGAGCTCGCCGACGCCGTCGACGCCCACACCACCGGCGAGGAGCGCCGGCTGCTCCCCCTGCTCGACTCGCACCTGGACGACGCGCGCTGGCCGGCGATCGCCGCCGCCTCCACCTGCCGGCTGAGCCGCCGGGAACGCACCCTCGTGCTCGGTCTCGCCCTCGAGGACAGCTGCGCCGTCGACCGAGCCCGGCTGCTGGACGGCCTGCCCCGGCGGGCGCGGTGGGCGTGGCGCGTGGCCGGCCACCGCCGGTACCGCGCCGCCGTCGTCAGGCTGCGCGGGGCGCCGCCCGCCGCCTGAGCCCGGGTGGCGATGAATCCCCGTCCCACGAGCGGTCTATCCTCCCGTGACGACCTTCGTGCTCATCCCCGGCGCCGGTGGGCGCGCTGCGTTCTGGGCCCTGCTGACCGGTGAGCTGACCCGACGCGGCCACCGCGCCGTGGCGGTGGACCTGCCCGCCGACGACGAGACGGCGGGGCTGCAGGCCTACACCGACACCGTCGTCGCGGCCCTCGGCACCGCAGATCCCGAGCCGGTCGTCGTGGTCGGCCAGTCGATGGGTGGCCTCACCGCTCCGCTGGTCTGCGCACGGGTGCCGGTCCGGCTGCTGGTGCTGCTCAACGCGATGATCCCGCGCCCCGGCGAGACCGGCGGCGAGTGGTGGACGGTCACCGGCCAGGGCCCGGCGCAGGCCGCCTACCTGGCGACCCTCGGGCTGCCGCCGGACATCGACGAGGAGACGACGTACCTGCACGACGTCCCGCCCGAGGCGCGCGCCCTGGATCCCGCCTTCGCCCAGTCGGGCCGGCCGTTCGAGGAGCCGTGGCCGCTGCGCCGCTGGCCCGACGTCCCCACCCGGGTGCTGGCCGGGCGGCACGACCGGCTGTTCCCGCTGGAGTTCCAGCGGCGGCTCGCCGCCGAGCGCCTGGGTGTGGACGTCGACGAGATCGACGGCGGTCACCTGGTCGCGCTCAGTCGGCCGGGTGCGCTGGCCGAGCGGCTGGAGTCCTACCTGCGGGACGGGCGGGCCGGCGCTACGTGACACCCCGCGCAGCGCGGGGATAATCGGCGGTTGCTCGTTGCACGGTTCCCGTAACGCCTTTCCTGCAGAAAGCGGCACGCTTTGTCGACAGCACGACCCGCGGACGACCCCGACTCGGAGATCGCCGCGGAACAGTCCTACGTGAGCAGGCTCTACACCCGGCTGGACGAGGTCCGCGCGCGCTCGGTGAGCCGGCTGGACGAGGCGCTGGCCACGGTGCCGCACAACCCGCAGGCCGTCGGCGAGCGCGAGGCCACCGTCGAGCTGCACAGCCAGCGCATCGTCGCCCTGGACGCCGCCGAGAGCGGGCTGGTGTTCGGCCGGCTGGACCGGCACGACGTGGAGACACCCCGCTACATCGGCCGCATCGGGTTGTTCGCCGACGGCGCCGAGGAGCCGTTGCTGGTCGACTGGCGGGCACCGGCCGCGCGGCCCTTCTACACCGCCACCGCGCTGCACGACCAGGGCGTGCGCCGGCGCCGGCACATCCGCACGCGCGGCCGCACGGTGGTGAGCATCGCCGACGAGACGCTCGACCTCGAGGCGGCCGCGGAGGGTTCCGCCGAGCGGGGCGGGCTGGCGGGTGAGTCAGTGCTGCTGGCCGCGCTCAACCAGACCCGCACCGGCCGGATGACCGACATCGTCCGCACCATCCAGGCCGAGCAGGACCGGATCATCCGCGCCGACGTGCAGGGCGTGCTCGTCGTCCAGGGCGGGCCGGGCACCGGCAAGACCGCCGTCGCGCTGCACCGCGCCGCCTACCTGCTGTACACGCACCGGGAGCGGCTGGCCCGCAGCGGGCTGCTCGTCGTGGGCCCCTCGCCGGTGTTCCTGCGCTACATCTCCGACGTGCTGCCCTCCCTCGGCGAGACCGGCGTCGTGCTGCGCGACCTGGGCAGCCTGCGGCCGGGGCTGGTCGCCGAGGGCTCGGAGCCGCCGGAGGTGGCCGAGGTCAAGGGCCGGCTGGCGATGGCCGACGTCGTCAAGGCCGCCGTCCGCGGCCGGCAGGCGGTGCTCGACGCCCCGGTGCAGCTGGAGATCGACGGCATCCCGGTGCGCTTCGCGAAGGCCGACGCGCAGAAGGTGCGCAGCCGCGCCCGGGCCGCCTCGCGCGAGCACAACGAGGCCCGGCCGGAGGCGGCGCGCGCCGTCGTGGAGCTGGTCACCGCCAAGTACGCGGACAAGCTCGGGGAGAACGTCCTGGGCGGGGCGAACCTGCTCGACCGCGGCGACGTCGCGGCGCTGCGGCGCGAGGTCGCCGCCGAGCCGGCCGTGCACTCGCTGGTGGACCGGCTGTGGCCGCGGCTCACCGCCGAGCGGGTGCTGCGCGAGCTGTTCGCCTCCCGCCGCCGGCTCACCGCGGCCACCAAGGGGTGGAGCGACGCCGACCGCGAGCTGCTGCTGCGCCCGGCCGATGCGCCGTGGACGCCGGCCGACGTGCCGCTGCTCGAGGAGATCGACGAGCTCCTGGGCATCGACGAGTCGACCCGCCGGCGTCAGGAGGAGCGGGAGCGGCGGCGCCGGCTGCGGCACGCCCAGGAGACCCTCGACCTGCTGCACGGCTCCCGGTCCACCGACTTCGACACCGAGGAGGAGGCCGAGGACCTCTCCGCCGGTGACCTGCTCGACGCCGAGGGGCTCGCCGAGCGGCAGGAGGAGCGCGACTACCGGAGCACCGCCGAGCGGGCGGCCGCGGACCGGACGTGGACCTACGGGCACGTGATCGTCGACGAGGCGCAGGAGCTCTCGGCGATGGCCTGGCGGCTGCTCCTGCGCCGGGTGCCGACGCGCTCGATGACGCTGGTCGGCGACGTCGCCCAGACCAGCACGCTGGCCGGCGCCTCGAGCTGGGCGGAGGTGCTCGAGCCGCACCTCGGCCGGAACTGGCGGCTGGAGGAGCTGACCGTCAACTACCGGACGCCGGCGGAGGTCATGGAGGTCGCCGCGCGGGTGCTGGCGGCGACCGGCGCCCCGGCGACGGCCGCGGAGTCGGTGCGCTCGACCGGCGTGCCGCCGTGGGCCCAGCAGGTGGCCGAGGAGGACCTGGCCGACGCCGTCGCCGAGGCCGCGGTCGCCTTCGACAAGGAGGAGGGCACGCTCGGCGTCCTCGTCCCGCGCAGCCGGCTGGCCGAGATGACCGCAGCCGTCGCGGCTCGACTGCCCACCGTCGGGGACGCCGACCGGCCCGACGCCCCCGTCGTCCTGCCGCCGGAGGGGGCCAAGGGCCTGGAGTTCGACTCGGTGCTCGTCGTCGACCCGGTCGCGATCGTCGCCGAGGGCGTGCGCGGGTGGAACGACCTCTACGTCGTGCTCACCCGCACCACCCAGCGGCTCGGCGTCGTGCACCCCGGCGAGCTGCCCGACGAGCTCGCCGGCCTGGAGCCCCGCCCCTAGGGAGCCGGCCTGCGGGGGCTCAGGCCCCGCAGCCGCCGGCGCCGCAGGCGCAGCCACCGCAGCCGGCCCGCACGGGCTCCGGTGCCGGCTGCCCGGCGACGGTCCGCAGGTTCACGGCGCTGACCAGCACCGGGACGGCGAGCGCGGCGACGGCGAGCGCCGCGACCACGGTGGCGACGTCCGCCGCGCGCGTCCAGTCCTGCGCCAGGCCGGTGACGACGAGCAGGGCGGTGACCAGCAGCCCCCAGACCAGCAGCGCCTGACCGCCGCGGCGGGCGAGGCCGCTGCGGGTGAGGCCGCTGCGGGTGAGCAGCGCCAGCGCGCCCGCGAGCAGCACCAGGGGGACGGCGACGAGCAGCACGCCGGCCGCGGTGCCTCCCGGGACGAGCGCCGCGACCAGGGCGCCGACACCCGCGACGAGCGCGCCGACGCCGAGGCTCCGGGCGCGGCCGGTGAGCTCGGCGGACAGGGACGGCGCGGTGCGCAGCAGCACCGCTCCCCGCACGCCGAGGAAGACCCCCAGCGCGCCGAGCAGCAGCCGGGCGCCGCCATCGGCCACCAGCGCGGCCACGGCGACGGCGATCATCGCCACGCCCAGAGCGAGCCACTGCGGCCACGCCCGTCGGGCGACCTCGGGGGTCGGCTGCGCGGTCAGGACGGTTCCAGCGTTCGCCACCCGCCCAGTGTCCCTCACCCGGTGGGCTGCATCGCCAGGCACCGCGCTGTCGTGCGTGCCACGCTGAGCCGTCGGGTCGTCAGCGGGGTCCAGGACGGGAGTGCGGAGGATGCGCGCGCAGGGATCAGGCGGAGCGACCACGGACGTCGACGACGGCCTCGAGCACCTCGCCCGGCTCGGGCTCATCGCCTACGGCCTGGTCCACCTCGTGCTCGCCTGGCTCGCGCTCCGGCTCGCCTGGGGGACGTCGAGCGAGTCGGCCGACCAGTCCGGTGCGCTCCAGACGCTGGCGGAGTCGCCGGCCGGCACCCCGCTGCTCTGGGTGCTCGCCGTCGGGTTGATCGCGCTGGCCGCGTGGCAGGCGCTCGAGGTGGGGCGCTGGCGGTTCGGCCTGACGGCATCGGGCTCGGCGCGCACGCGAGCCGTCAAGAAGAGCGCCAAGGCGCTGGCCAAGGCCGCGGTCTACGCGGCGCTGGCCGTGCTCGCGATCCGCGTGGCCACCGGCGGGGGCAACTCCTCGTCGCAGCAGCAGGAGACCGCGGCGGGTGTGTTCGGCTGGCCGGCGGGGCGCTGGTTGGTCGGTGCTGCGGGGCTGGTGCTGCTCGGCATCGGCGTCTACCACGTGTACAAGGGCGTGACGACGCGCTTCCTCAAGGAGATCGACCTGGGCGAGGCCCCGCCGACCGCCGTCCGCCTGGTGACCCGCCTCGGCCAGGTCGGTTATCCCGGCAAGGGGGTGGCGCTCGGCGTCCTCGGCGGCCTGCTGGCCTACGCCGCGATCACCTTCGACCCGGCCAAGGCATCGGGTCTGGACGGCGCGATGCGCACGATCCTCGACGCGCCCGCCGGCCAGTGGCTGCTCACCCTCGTCGCGCTGGGCATCGCGGCGTTCGGCGTCTACCTCTTCGTGCGGGCGCGCTACCCCGAGCGCACCTGAGCGGACCCATACCTGGTTCGCGAACAGTCGGTCTCTGCTTCGCACTGGAAGCAGAGACCGACTGTCCGCCGGGAAGCTGTGCGTCCTCGCCCGGGCCCGCTATCCAGACCCGCGACCCGTCCAGCTAGTTCCGCGGGCCGCCGGCGACGTAGAGGACCTGCCCGGAGACGAAGCCCGCGCCCTCGCTGACGAAGAACGAGACGGCGTGCGCGATGTCCTCCGGGACGCCAGCGCGCGCGACGGGGATGGCCGCGGCGCGCTTGGCCACGTAGCCCTCCCACTCCTCGCCGATCCGCTCGGCGGTGGCCTTCGTCATCTCCGTCTGGATGAAGCCCGGGGCGATGCAGTTGGCCGTGACGCCGAACTTGCCGAGCTCGATCGCCAGGGTCTTGGTGAAGCCCTGCAGGCCAGCCTTCGCCGTCGAGTAGTTGGCCTGACCGCGGTTGCCCAGCGCCGAGACGCTCGACAGGTTGACGATCCGGCCCCACTTCGCCTCGATCATGTGCTTCTGCGCCGCCCGGCTCATGAGGAACGAGCCGCGCAGGTGCACGTGCATGACGACGTCCCAGTCGGCGTCGGTCATCTTGAACAGCAGGTTGTCGCGGGTGACGCCGGCGTTGTTCACCAGGACCACCGGCGGGCCGAGTTCCGCGGCGATCCTGCTGACGGCCGCCTCCACCTGCTCGTCGTCCCCGACGTCGGCACCCACGGCCAGCGCCCGCCCGCCGGCGGACTCGATCGCCGACACGGTGTCGGCGCAGTCCTCGGCCTTCAGGTCCAGCACGGCGACGGCGAAGCCGTCCTCGGCCAGCCGGCGTGCGGTGGCCGCGCCGATCCCTCGCGCGGCTCCGGTGACGATCGCGACCCTGCTCATGCGGTGCTCTCCTTCTGTCGTCTGCTCGGTCAGGCTGCTCGTTCAGGCCGCTCGTTCAGGAGACGCGCTCGAACAGCGCGGCCAGCCCCTGGCCGCCGCCGATGCACATCGTCTCGAGCCCGTAGCGGGCCTCGCGGCGGTCCATCTCGCGCAGCAGCGTGGCCAGGATCCGGCCGCCGGTCGCGCCCACCGGGTGGCCGAGGGAGATTCCGGAGCCGTTGACGTTGGTCCGCTCCCAGTCGGCATCGGTGAACTTCCACTCGCGGGCGACGGCGAGCACCTGGCTGGCGAAGGCCTCGTTGAGCTCGATCAGGTCGACGTCGGCGAGCTCCACCCCGGCCAGGGCGAGCGCCTTGGCGGTGGCCGGCACCGGGCCGATGCCCATGGTCTTCGGCGGCACCCCGCCGACGCTCCAGGAGACCAGCCGGGCCAGCGGGCGCAACCTGTACTCCGCCGCCTTCTCGTGCGTGGTGACGATGCACACCGCCGCGCCGTCGTTCTGGCCGCTGGCGTTGCCGGCGGTGACGGTGGCGGCGTCGTCGTCCTTGCCCAGGATCGGGCGGAGCTTGGCGAGCGTCTCGACGTTCGAGTCGGGGCGGATGTGCTCGTCGCGGTCCACGACCGTCTCGCTCTTCCGGCCCTTCACGGTGACCGGCACGATCTCCTCGGCGAACTTCCCGGCCTCGGCGGCGGCCGCGGCGCGCTGGTGGCTGCGGACGGCGTACTCGTCCTGCTCCTCGCGGGAGATGTCGTACTCGCGGCGCAGGTTCTCCGCCGTCTCGAGCATGCCGCCCGGCACCGGGAAGTTCTGGCCGCCGGCGGTGACCCGTCCGCGGGCCAGCCCGTCCTGGAGCAGCACCCCCGGTCCGGGCTTGACCCCCCACCGCATGGCCGTGGAGTAGAAGGGCGCGTTGCTCATCGACTCCGCCCCGCCGGCCAGGACCAGGTCGGAGGCGCCCGACTGCACCTGCATCGCGGCGTTGACGACGGCCTGCAGCCCGGAGCCGCAGCGCCGGTCGATCTGCAGACCGGAGGCGCTCACGGGCAGGCCGGCGTCCAGCGCGGCGACCCGCCCGATCGCCGGGGCCTCCATCGTCGGGTAGCAGTGCCCGAGCAGGACGTCCTCGACCGACTCGGGCGGGAGGCCGGTGCGCTCCATCAGCGCCCGGATCACCGTCGCGGCGAGCTCCTGGACAGGGACGTCGCGCAGCGAGCCGCCGAACCCGCCGACCGGGGTGCGCAGGGGCTCGCAGATGACCGCATCTCGCACGGGAGTCCTCCTCGTCGACCGCCTCCGCGGGCCCCCGGGACGGCCGGCCCACGCCCCTCGCAGTGTGCCCGGCCCACACCTCGGCCGCTGCACGCGCCCTCCGCGGGCGACGCGGAAGGGATGCTCCTATGGATCGTC
>NZ_LWUA01000029.1 GCF_005222955.1 Blastococcus sp. CCUG 61487
GGGCGGGTTCAACCGGTCGATGCAACACCGGGCTGTTGAAGGGACAGTAGTTGCTCGGCGAAGACCTCGGCGGGAGTCTTCCAACCCAGGACTTTGCGGGGCCGGTCGTTGATCGTCAGCGCGACGGCTTCGAGCTCGTCGGCGGACCAGCGGGACAGGTCGGTTCCCTTGGGGAAGTACTGGCGGAGCAGTCCGTTGGTGTTCTCGTTCGTCGGTCGCTGCCATGGCGAGTGGGGGTCGGCGAAGAACACCTTGGTGCCGGTGTCGAGGGCGAACTGGGCATGGCCGGAGAGCTCCTTGCCCCGGTCCCAGGTGAGCGTCTGCCGCAGCTGATCGGGCAGTCGTGTCATCGACGCGGTCAGCGCAGCGTTCATCGCCAGTGCCCCGTAGCCGCCGAGGGAGGGCCCGTTCTTCACCGCCGGCTGCTGGCCCCAGCCTTCCATGCGGGGTAGGTGCACCAGCAGTGTCGAGCGGCTCGAGCGCTCGACGAGCGTGCCGATCGCCGACCGGCCGGTGCCGATGATCAGGTCGCCTTCCCAGTGGCCTGGGACGGCTCGGTCGGCGGCATCGGCGGGCCGCTGACTGAAGACCACGTCGACGGTGACGTGCCCCTGGGGCTTGTTGCGCGTGCGGGCTCGTGGTTCTCGCAACGCCCGTCCGGTGCGCAGGCACGCGACGAGCTCACGGTTGAGCGCACCGCGGCCCTGGATGAACAGCGCCTGGTAGATCGCCTCGTGGCTGATCCGCATCGACTCATCTTCGGGGAAGTCCAGCCCGAGGCGGTTGCTGATCTGCTGCGGGCTCCAGGCGGTCACCCAGCGCCGATCTGCCCGGTGGGGCTTCATCTTGCGCCCCTTCCACCCGGCCGCGACCGGGCCCGCGACGACCGTTCCATCAGCGCGCCGTACGGTGCCGTCCAAGCGTTCCTGGACGTAGTCGCGCAGGCGCTGGTTGGTCACGAGCTTGGCGACCTTGGGGCGCTTGGCGGCCTGCTGTGCCTTCCACTGGGCGACCGTCGCGCGGTAGTCGGGCCGACCGCTACGCGTGGCCGCGTTGCGGCGCAGCTCACGCGAGATCGTCGACGGATCGCGCTGCACAGTACGGGCGATCTGGCGCACGCCGGCGCCCTTGGCGCGCAGAATCGCGATCTCCTCACGCTCCTCGAAGGTCAGGTAGCGGCCCGTGGGCTCGGCCAGCGAGATCGGCGGCATGCCGCCAGCGTGGCGAAACCACCGGGTGCCCACCGGCCAGGACACGCCGACCGCCAGCGACGCCTCGACCGTGGTGATCCCGGTGGCGATCAGCCGCCAGAACTGGCGCTGCACCACCCGTGAGGGGTCCGGCCTACCAGGCGAGCGCATCGCCGGCCGAAGAGCACGGTCAGCACGCCACTGCCGACGCAGGTCCTCGGGAACATCGCTGGTCTTCTTGCTCCAGTCCGCCGTCACCACGCCGCACACCTCCACGATCAAGGTGTTGCGACGACCAGTTGAATCCACCT
>NZ_LWUA01000030.1:0-1394 GCF_005222955.1 Blastococcus sp. CCUG 61487
CGGCACCGCGCTCGCCTTCCCCGCGACCTCACGGGCGCTCGTCGCCCGGGAGCCCGCCGATGTCGTGCCCGTGCTCGCGGAGGTGGAGCGAGCGACCGCCGGCGGCGCCTGGGCGTTCGGCTACCTGGCGTACGAGGCCGCCGCGGGGCTGGATCCCGGCCTGGCCGTGGTGCCGGCGGAGAACTCCCTGCCGTTGGCCGTGTTCGGGCTCGCCGACCGGCCGGCCGCCGTTCCCCCCATCGCACCTCCGCCCGGCCGCGACCGGGACTACGCCGTCGGACCGTGGGAGCGGGGCTGGACGCCCGAGGAACATCGGGACGCCGTCGACCGGGTCCGTGCCGCGATCGCCGCGGGCGACGCCTACCAGGTGAACCTGACCGCGCGGATGCGCGCGCCGGCCACCGGGGACCTCGAGCAGCTCTACGCCGATCTCGCCTGCGGGCAGCGCGGCGCCTGGTCGGGCTACCTGGACATCGGCTCGCACGTGATCGCCAGCGCGAGCCCCGAGCTGTTCCTCGACTGGACCGGCGACCGGCTGGTGACCCGGCCGATGAAGGGCACCGCCCGCCGGGGTGCCACCACCGCCGAGGACGACGCCGCGCGCCGGACGCTGCTGGACAGCGCGAAGGAGCGCGCCGAGAACCTGATGATCGTCGACCTGCTGCGCAACGACCTCGGCCGGATCGCCGAGATCGGCAGCGTCGACGTCCCGCAGCTGTTCCGCGCCGAGCGGTACGAGACCGTCTGGCAACTCACCTCCGACGTGGTCGCGCGGCCGCGGCCCGGTGTGGGGCTGGTCGACGTGTTCCGGGCGCTGTTCCCCTCCGGCTCGGTCACCGGCGCCCCCAAGCAGCGGACCATGGAGCTGATCCGCGACCTCGAGGGCGAGCCGCGCGGGGTCTACTGCGGGGCGGTCGGGGTGGTCGCCCCGCCCGGCGAGGCGTTCCGGGCCCGGTTCAACGTGGCGATCCGGACGGTGACGGTGGACCGCGCCACCGGCACCGCCGTCTACGGCACCGGCGGCGGGATCACCTGGTCCTCCGATCCGGAGGCCGAGCACGCGGAGCTACTGGCGAAGGCGGCGATCCTCACGCGCCCCTACGAGGAGTTCGCGCTGCTGGAGACGATGGCCCGCGCCGGCGGCACGGTCCGCAACCTGGAGCGGCACCTGGCCCGGCTGGCCGACTCCGCCGCCTACTTCGGGTTCGCGCTGGACACCGACGAGATCCGCCGGCGGCTCGCCGCGGTGGCCGCCGATCCGGCGCCGGCCCGCGTGCGGCTGCTGCTGCGGCGCGACGGGGCCGTGACCGTCGAGGTGCTGCCGCCTCCGGCACCTGGGCACGGGCCGGTGCGCCTCGCGGTGGACAGGGAGCCGGTGGACGCCGACGACGCGT
>NZ_LWUA01000030.1:1463-1825 GCF_005222955.1 Blastococcus sp. CCUG 61487
CGGTGGACGCCGACGACGCGTGGCTACGACACAAGACGACCCGACGGGCGCCCTACGAGGAACGGGCTCGCCGGTGGCCGGACGCCGACGACGTCGTCCTGGTCTCGACCCGCGGCGAGGTCACCGAGACGACGATCGGCAACCTCGCCGTCCGCCTCGACGGCGACTGGTGGACCCCGCCGGTCTCCTCCGGCTGCCTGCCCGGGGTGGAACGCGGCCGGTTGGTCGAGGAGGGGCGGCTGAGCGAACGGGTGCTCACGCCGGCCGACCTGACCGCGGCCGACGGTCTCGCCGTCGTCAACTCGCTGCGCGGCTGGCGGGGCGCCCGCCTGGTGTAGGGCCGCGCCGAGTGGGGCCCGGAG
>NZ_LWUA01000030.1:1856-24571 GCF_005222955.1 Blastococcus sp. CCUG 61487
GGAGGACGACGATGTGCTCAGCCGACGACGACGCGCTCGTTGGGCACGCAGTGCGTCATCTCCAGGCCGGTGACGTCGCGCGGGCCGTTCTTGCCGAGGTTGGCAGCGCGCTGCTTCTCCTCGTCGGTGAGCGTCTGGGTCTGCAGCGGCGGCAGACCGCGGACGTCGTCGGCACTGATGCCGAGCCCCTCACCGACGCGCTGGCCGAGCTCGTCCTCGCACATGAAGAAGTGCCACACCATGCGCTCCTGGATCTCGCGGGGGCACTGCTTCAGCGCGGTGACGAAGTTGAGGACGAGGTCGTCCTTCTCCCACTGCTCGCTGAGCAGGTAGCGCTCCCCGGCCTGCTGGTAGTCGTTGGTCCGCGGGATCCGCTTGCGGGTGAGCCGGCCGGTGATGACCGGGCCCTGCTCGTCGTGGGTCGGGTACTCCGCCTCGCGCAGTCCGCCCTGGATGGACGGCTCGTAGTTGACGTGCGGGTTCTGGCCCTCGCCGAGGTCGACGCCGTAGGCCATCACGCTGTCGCGCTGGTTGGTGGCCACCCGCGTCTTCGGGGCGTTCACCGGCAGCTGCAGGTAGTTCGGGCCCACCCGGTAGCGCTGGGTGTCGGAGTAGGAGAACGTCCGGCCGACCAGCATCTTGTCGTCGGAGAAGTCCAGGCCGTCGACGAGCACGCCGGTGCCGAAGGCGATCTGCTCGTTCTCGGTGAAGAAGTTCTCCGGCGCGCGGTTCAGCGTCATGGTGCCGACCTTGCGCAGCGGGAAGTCGTTCTCCGGCCAGACCTTGGTGTCGTCCAGCGGGTCCCAGTCCAGCTCGGGGTGCTCGTCGTCGCTCATGATCTGGACGTAGAGGTCCCACTGCGGGTAGTCGCCCCGCTCGATGGCGTCGTAGAGGTCCTTGGTGTGCGCACCGAGCGTCTCCGCCTGGACGGCGGCGGCGTCGGCGGCCGTGTAGGACTTCACGCCCTGCCGCGGGTGCCAGTGGTACTTGACCAGGACGGTCTCGCCCTCGGCGTTGACCCACTTGTACGTGTTGACGCCGAAGCCCTGCTGGGTGCGGTAGCTGGCCGGGATCCCCCGCGGGCTGAACACCAGCATGATCATGTGCATCGACTCAGGCGTCTGGCTGAAGAAGTCGAACGCGCGCCAGGCGACGTTGGCCTCGAAGGTGACCGGGTCGGGCTTCTGCGAGTGGATGAAGTCGGGGAACTTGATCGCGTCGCGGATGAAGAAGATGCCCAGGTTGTTGCCGACGAGGTCCCAGTTGCCGTCCTCGGTGTAGAACTTCACCGCGAAACCGCGGGGGTCGCGGGCCATCTCCGAGGAGTCGCGGCCGCCGGCCACGGTGGAGAACCGGATCGCGAGGTCGGTCTTCTTGCCCTTCTGGAAGAGCTTCGCGCGGGTGTACTTGCTGATCGGCTCGTCACCGACCGTGCCGTCGGCCTCGAAGTAGCCGAAGGCGGTCGCACCCCGGGCGTGCACCACGCGCTCCGGGATCCGCTCCCGGTCGAAGTGGCTCATCTTCTCGAGGAAGTGGTAGTTCTCCAGGGTCGCCGGACCGCGAGCGCCCACCGTCCGCTGGTTCTGGTTGTCGTAGATGGCGTGACCCTGGCGGTTGGTCAGGATCGGGCGGCTTGCCTCGCTCGGGGCCGGGCCCTGCGATGCGACGTCGGTCATGCGGATGCTCCTTCTCGGATTGCGTGCTGCTCGTTCTGCACTGACTCTGCTGCTGCCCTGTTCTGGCAGCCACGACACAGCCCCCAGAACACGACCTCGGCCTCGTCGACGACGAAACCGGCCGTGTCCGAGGGACTCAGGCACGGGGCAGCCCCGACCGCGCAGTCGACATCGGCGACCGCGCCGCAGGAGCGGCAGACCAGGTGGTGGTGGTTGTCGCCCACCCGCAGCTCGAAGAGCGCGGGCGCACCGGCGGGTTCGATCCGGCGGGCGAGCCCCACGGAGACCAACGCGTCGAGCACGCCGTACACCGTCTGGGGGGACAGCGTGGGGTGCTGGGCGCGGGCGCCGGTGACGATCGCGTCGGCGTCGGCGTGGGGGTGGGTGGAGAGGACCTCGAGCACCGACAGCCGCGGTCGGGTGACCCGCAGACCGGCCTCGCGCAGCTGGTGCGCCCACGTCGTCTCCATCGCGCCCCACTCAACACCCTTGTTTTGATCCAGTCAAATCAACACCGGTCGAAGGGCGGCGACGATCAGGGCACCTGATCGTGGAGCCTCCTCCCTCGCGGTGCACGGTGAGGGAGGACGCCCGATGATCAGGGAAGCTGATCGTCGCCGGGTTCAGGCGAAGACGATGGTGCGGTCTCCCTCGACGATCACGCGGTCCTCCACGTGCCAGGTCACCGCCTGCGCCAGCACCTGCCGCTCCACGTACCGCCCCAGCCGCCGCATGTCCTCGACCGCCGCCCGGTGGTCGACCCGCGCGACCTCCTGCTCGATGATCGGCCCGGCGTCGAGCTCGGCGGTCACGTAGTGCGCCGTCGCCCCGATCAGCTTCACCCCGCGGTCGTGCGCCGCCTGGTACGGGTTCGCGCCGACGAACGCCGGCAGGAAGCTGTGGTGGATGTTGATCAGCCGCTCCGGGAACCGCGCGCAGAACTCCGGCGACACGATCTGCATGTAGCGGGCCAGCACCACCAGGTCGACGTCGCCGACGATCTCCAGCGCCCGAGCCTCCGCCTCCGCCTTCGTCGCCGGGGTGACCGGCACGTGGTGGAACGGGATGCCGGCGGCCGCCGCGACCGGCTCCAGGTCGGGATGGTTGGAGACGACGCAGGCGATCTCGGCTCGCAGGTCCCCGGCGCGCACCCGGTAGATCAGCTCCTGCAGGACGTGGTCGGTCCGGCTCACGAAGACCGCGACGGTGGGGCGATGGCTGGCCTCGGTGAGGCGCCAGGTCAGCTGCCACTCCCCCGCCAGCGCGGCGAGCCGCTGCTCCAGGTCGGCCCGTCGCTCGGCGAGGTCCGCGAGGTGGAACTCCAGCCGCAGCGAGAAGGTGCCGCCCCAGGGGTCGGACGAGTGCTGCTGCGAGTCGGTGATGTTCGCGCCGACCTCCGCCATGAGCCCGCTGAGCGCGGCGACGATGCCCGGCCGGTCGGGGCAGCGGACGACGAGCCGCCCCAGGTCGCTGGTGCGGGGATCGAGCGGGACGACGGCGGACATGCGCCGATGCTCTCACCGGCCCTCCGGCACGCTGCGCCCCGGCGGGCGGCGGCCCCGGCGGGCTCACCGGGCGGCGAGGACACGGTCCACGACCTCGGCGCCGAGCAGACCCAGGGGGACGACGACGACCAGGCACCCCGCCACGACCAGCCGCTGCCGCCACGAGCGCGCCAGCGCCAGGGCCACGACGAGTCCGACGACGGCCATGATCACCCCCGAGGACCCCTGCCACGGGAAGCGCACCGCCCGCAGGAGCCCCTCGCTGACCAGCACCCCGGCGAGCAGCGCGACCCCCGCCGCCGCCCGCCGCGGCTCCCCCGCCCGCCACCAGGCCCCGGCGACCGCGAAGACCACCCCGGCCACCACGCCGGCGGCCGACCAGGTGACGGCGGCCGAGGTCGCGTGCGGCACGCCCTGCGCGGACTGGGTCGCGTAGTAGGCGGTGACCAGCAGCAGTTCGGTCACGACGCCGGCGACGTCGGCCGTGGGCAGGTGCAGCGCCAGCGCGCCGACGGCGAAGGCGGGGACGCACCAGGCCGCGACGGAGTTGGCCACATCGCCCACGGGTCGTCGAGCACGCCCTGGAGCACCTCGGTGAGCGCACCGACCCCCGCACCGAGCACCAGGACGACGGCCACCAGCGCCGGGGTCGGCACCGGCCGTGGGGCGAGTGCTGTGGTCAGGGTCCGAGCCTGCCCGGCCGGGAGTCCGGCGTCGTCGGACCGTGGACGGATCCCGCGCTCCACCCAGGGTCCGACGTCACACCTCGGGCAGCGTCCCCCGGCGCGCGTTCGCGACGTCGAAGAGGTCGCCGTACTGCTCGACCCGCGCCAGGACCTCGTCGGTGGTGAAGCGCAGCGCCGCGGGGTCGAGCGAGCCGTCCCGCACCGCGTCGACCTCGTCCCAGCCGATCGGCGTGGACACCGTCGCCCCGGCCCGCGCCCGCAGCGAGTAGGGCGCCACGGTGGTCTTGGCCGGGTTGTTCTGGCTCCAGTCGATGAGCACCTTGCCGGGGCGCAGCGCCTTCTCCATCCGCCACACGACGTCGTCCGGCGTCTCGGCCGACAGCTCCTGCGCCAGCTGCTTGGCGTACCGGCTCGGGTGCTCCCTGTCGGCCGGCGCCGAGATCGGCGCGTACACCTGCATGCCCTTGCTCCCCGACGTCTTCACCACGGGGTCCAGGCCGTCGGCCTCCAGCCGCTCCCCCAGCCGCTCGGCGACGACGCAGCACTCCGCGAGGCCGGTCTCCGGCCCCGGGTCGAGGTCGAGCACGAGCAGGTCGGGCAGCTGCGGGACGCCGTCGTCGTCCACCTGCCACTGCGGCACGTGCAGCTCCAGCGCGGCGAGGTTGGCCGCCCAGGCCAGGTCCGCGACGTGCTCCAGCACGACCATGTCGAGCGTCTCCCGGCCGCGCGAGCTGCCCGGGGTGGGGATCGTCGCCCGCCGCACCCACTCCGGCGCGTGCCGGGCGCTGTTCTTCTCGAAGAAGGCCTGCCCGTCCACGCCGTCGGGCCAGCGGGTGAAGGTCACCGGACGCCCGGCCAGGTGCGGCAGCAGCACCGGGGCGATCCGCACGTAGTAGTCGATGACCTGCGCCTTGGTGAGCCCGACCTCCGGGAACAGCACCTTCTCCAGGTTGGACACCGCCAGCTGCCGCCCGGCGATCTCCACCCGCTGCTTGGCGGGGCTCACGACTCCCGCACCACGTCGTCGGGCTCCAGGTCGTCGCGGACCCCCCGCCAGGACGGGTGCCGCAACCGGCCCTCCGCCGTCCACACCGCGTAGGCCACCTCACCGACCAGGTCGGGTTCCACCCACCGCGCGTCCCGGGTGATGTCCCGCGGCAGCGACCCGTCGAACGGCGACGACGTCCGCGGGGTGAGCGAGCGCTGGAGGTCGCGCAGGTCCTGGTCGCGGAACCCCGTCCCGACGTGCCCGACGTAGACCAGCCGGCCCTCGTCGTCGGGCACCCCGACCAGCAGCGAGCCGATCGTCCCTACGCGCCGGCCCTGGCCGGGCCGCCAGCCGCCGACGACGACGGACTGGGTGGAGAAGTTCTTGACCTTGCGCCAGTCGGGGCTGCGGACCCCCTCCCGGTACGGCGACCCCAGCCGCTTGGCGACGACGCCCTCGAGCCCGTTCTCCTGGCTGGCCGCGCGCACCTCGGCTCCGCCGCCCCGGAACCACGGCGTCACGGCCCAGCGGTGACCGGCCGGGGCGAGGTCGTCGAGGAGGGCGCGGCGCTCGGCGTAGGGCCGGTCGCGCAGGTCCTCCCCGTCGAGCGCCAGCAGGTCGAAGACGAGGAAGGTCACCGGCGCGGCAGCCGCCAGCCGCCCCACCTCCGGGCCGGTGCGGTGCATGCGGTTCTGCAACGCACCGAAGTCGGGCCGGCCGCGGTCGTCCATCATCACGATCTCGCCGTCGACGACGACGTCGCGCCCGTCGACCGCAGCGGGCAGCCGGCCGACCTCGGGATAGCGCACGGTGATGTCGGTGCCCTTGCGCGAGGTCAGGGCGAGCACGCCACCGCGGACCGTCGCCACGGCGCGCACGCCGTCCCACTTGAACTCGTAGCCCCACCGCGCGTCCTCGTCCGCTCCCGGGAGCTCGCCGGGGGTGGCGAGCATCGGCAGCGGTGCGGGGGGCGGCTCCGCGGTGCGCGCCGGGTCCCGACTCGCGCGGTACTCGGCCAGCGGGTCGTCGCGCCGGGTCGGCACGTCAGGCGCTGCGGCGGGCGCGCTTGGCCGGTGGCTTGTCGGCGCTCGCGGACTTCTTCGCCGCCGTCGTCTTCTTGGCCGCGCTCTTCTTCGCAGCCGGCTTCTCGTCGTCGTCCTTCGTCGCGGCGGCCTTCTTCGCCGGAGCCCGCTTGGCCGGGGCCTTCTTCGCCGGTGCCGCGCCGGAGTCCTCGCCGGAGCCGTCGGCGGCCGCGCCGCCGCGGGCGCGCTCGACCGATGCGCGCAGCGCGCTCATCAGGTCGACCACCGCCGCCCCCTCGTCGGCCGGCTCTGCCGGCTGGGCGACCTCGCCGCCGCTCTGCTTGGCCTCCAGGAGCTCGGTCATCGCCTCGCGGTAGTCGTCGGTGAACTCCGACGGGTCGAACTCCCCGGTCATCGAGCCGATCAGCGCCTCGGCCATCTTCAGCTCCTGCGGGCGCACGCTGATGTCCTCGTCCAGGAAGGCGAAGTCCGGACGGCGGATCTCGTCGGGCCAGCGCATCGTGTGCAGGACGAGGACGCCGTCGCGGACGCGCAGCGCGGCCAGCGACTCGCGCTGGCGGATGGCGATCTTGGTGATCGCGACCTGGCCGGCGTTCTCCAGCGCCTCGCGGAGCAGCACGTACGGACGGGCGGCCGGGCCGTCGGGCTCGAGGTAGTAGGTCTTCTCGAACATGATCGGGTCGATCTCGTCCTGGTCGACGAACTCGAGCACCTCGATCTCGCGGCGGGTGCTCAGCGGCAGCCCCTCGAAGTCCTCGTCGGTGAGGATGACGACCTCACCGCTGGGCAGCTCGTAGCCCTTGGCGATGTCGCTGTACTCGACCTCTTCGCCGTCGATCGAGCAGATCCGCTTGTACTTCACCCGGCCGCCGTCGGCGGCGTGCACCTGGTGGAAGCGGATGTCCTTGTCCTCCGTGGCGGAGTACAGCTTCACGCCGATGCTGACGAGGCCGAACGACACGGCCCCGCGCCAGATCGATCGCATGCCGCCCCCTCCCGAACGGGCCCGCACGGGCCCGGAACGACCCGCACCGGGTCAAGATCACAGGATAGGTGCGCGGTGGCGCGTCCGGCAGGTCGGAATCCGCGCCGTCTCCCCCGGTAGGAGTAACCCCGCCGGCCGCGGGACTACTGGGCGTCCTGCCCGTCCGACGGCGCGAGACCGCCGTTCTGGATGCCGTCGTAGACGAACTGCAGCACGTCCGAACCCGCCACCATCGTCATGGTGAGCGCGGCCAGCCGAGTCGCCCTGGGCGCGGTGACGTAGCCGAACACGAAGCCGGTGCCGACCCACTGGGCGAGGCAGAACGGGCAGGTGAGCAGCTCCCCCACCGCGTGCTTGACGCCGCCGTGCTCGCGCACCTCCTCGGCGACCTCGGCGTGCCCCGACGTGCCCTCGAACCGGACGAACGGCGCCCGCAGCGGCGCGGTCACGGGGTCCTTCGCGATCCGGCGGGCCAACCGGAAGGTGGCGATCGTCAGCAGGGCGGCGTCCCCGAACGGGATCCGCTCGGGCAGCTCCTTGTTCGAGCCCTTGACCGCGGCGGCCGCGGCCGACACCAGGCCGACGTAGACGCCCATCGCGCCGAGGTCACCGGCGAGCGGCCGCGGCTCGCCCCGCGTGTACTCGCGCTTCTGGGTACGGGCCCACCGGCGGACCGGCGCCCCGATCCGCTGGACCTCGGCTGCGATCGACATGGTGCCGCGCTACCCCCGCCGTCTCCGGGGCATGCTCACCGCCCCGGCCGGTGGGGCAGCGCACACGACGCATGGCGCTCGGGTCGGCGGGTAGGGCCCGGAACCGACGCCGGTCCGCACGCGACCGGCCGCGAGTCCCCCAGGGGACGACGAGAGCGGGTGCCGCCCGCCCGACGAACGGAGACGCGCATGACCGACCCCGGCACTCCCGACGACACCACGCAGACCGAGGGTCAGACCGCCCGGGACATCTTCCCCGAGGACGACGGCATCCCCGAGACCGCGCAGGACGACTCCCCCACGATGGAACGGGCCGAGGACCCGCAGTTCGAGGCGCTGCCCGGCGAGAGCCCGACGGCCAGCACCGACTTCGGCACCACCGCGCGCGAGCAGTCCGAGGGCGAGCCGCTCAGCGACCGGCTGGCGCGCGAGGTCCCCGACGACGCCCCGGACGTGCGGCCCGCCGAGGATCCGCAGCGGGCCGAGGCGCAGGTGGAGCAGGAGACCCCGATCACGCCGCTGCCCGGTGGCACCCCGGGCCTCGGCGACGACGTGGCCGCCACCGAGGAGGCGCCCATCGGCGGCGAGGGGCCCGAGGAGAACGCCGTGCACGTGACCGACGGCTGAGCGGCCTCCCCGCCCGACGGACGGCTGCCCGCCCCGCACGCGACGCGGACCCACCGTCGCGCGGGGCGGGTTGGCGCGTCCGGGGGCGGTTGTCTACGTTGGGTCCGCGGTTCAGCAGGAAGCCGCACCGGACCGGACCGCCCAGGCCCGTATCCGGCCGCGTAGACCACGTGCGGACCCGGCGGCTGCGGCCTCCGGTCCGTGCAGCGGTAGATTGACCGGGCGGTGCGCAGCCAGGCCGCCGCCGAGAGGAGCACCGTCCGTGACGACTTCCGACCTTCCTGCCGAGGGGCAGCCCGACGTGTCGACCGAGGGCACCGACGCGCCCTTCGACGACGTGATCACGCTCTCCACCTCCACCGAGGACGGCGTGGTGACGGTGACGGTCGTCGGCGAGGTGGACACGTTCACCGCCCCGGTCCTGCGCTCGACGCTGGACACCCAGCTGGAGCAGTCGCCCCAGGAGCTCGTGATCGACCTGTCCGGCGTCCAGTTCCTGGGCTCGGCCGGGCTGGCCGTGCTCGTCGAGACGCAGAAGTCCGCCCGCGCCCGCGAGGTGGGGCTGCGGCTGATCGCCACGACCCGCGCGGTCACCCGACCGCTCGAGGTGACCGGGCTGATCGACCTGTTCACGATCGCCGACAGCACCGCTCGCTGACGAACGACCTCGTCCCACGACGACGGGCCCCCGCTTCCGCGGGGGCCCGTCGTCGTCTCAGGCCGAGAGCAGCCGGCAGACCGCGCCTTCCAGCAGCTTCTGCGTGTCCCGGTCGGACTCGGCCTCCTCGGCCCGCTCCAGCACGTGCTGGCGGATGGTCTCCCCGTGCTCGAACCGGTCGACGACCCGCGGGTCGACGTAGCTGGCCTTGCAGACCGCCGGGGTGTTGCCGAGCTGTTCGGCGACCTGCTTGTAGGCGGCGCTGATCACCTTCTTGCGCGCCGTCCTCGACCCCGGCGGGGGCGCCTCGGCGAGCGCGGCGGCCATCAGCACCGTCGCCGTCCAGGTGCGGAAGTCCTTGGCCGAGATGTCCGCGCCGCTGATCTCCTTGAGGTAGGCGTTGATCTCGGAGCTGCTGACGTCGCGCCACTCGCCGTCCTCGGTCTGGTACGCGAGCAGGTCCTCCCCCGCGTCGGCGGGCCGCTCCAGCAGCTGCCGGACGACGGTGGCCGTGGGCCGGTCGGTGATCTCCACCTCCCGCTCGATGCCGCCCTTGGCGGTGTAGGAGTAGAACGTGCGCTCGCCGCGCACCGACACGTGCGAGCGCTTGAGCGTGGCCAGCCCGTAGGTGCCGTTCTCCTCCTCGTACTGCTCGCTGCCGATCCGGAAGGCACCCAGGTCGAGCAGCCGGATCGCCGTGGCCAGCACGCGGTCCCGGGTCAGGCCGCGGCTGCGCAGGCCGGCCGCGACCGCGTCCCGGACGTCGGGCAGCTGCCGGGCGATCTCGAGGACCCGCTCGTGCTTCTCCGCGTCGCGTCGCGCGCGCCACTGGTCGTGGTAGCGGTACTGGCGGCGGCCGGCCGCGTCCACGCCGGTGGCCTGGATGTGCCCGTTGGGCCACGGGCAGATCCACACGTCGCGCCAGGCGGGCGGGATGGCGAGCCCTCGGATGCGGTCCAGCCGCTCGTCCTTGATCAGCGCGCCGTCGATGTCGTAGTAGGCGAAGCCCCGCCCGGCCCGGCGACGCCGGTAGCCGGGCGCGTTGACGTCGCTCCGCCGCAGTCTCACCGCCGGTGCATGGTCACCGGGGCGGTCGCGCAAACGCGGACCGGGCGCGGCTCACCCGTCAGCGGAGGTCGACCAGCCCGCCGAGGCCGCTGATCTCGAGCACATGCCGGGTCACCCCGCCCGCGGTCGCGTGCACGACCAGCTGCCAGCCCTCCTCGCGGGCGATGCGGGCCACGGCGAGGACCACGCGGACCGCGGCGCTGCTGAACAGCGTGACGCCGGCGAGGTCGAGCTCCACGCGGGCGGTTCCGCCGCGGCTGGCCTCGAGCAGCCGGATGCGGAGCTGGTCGGCGTTCCGCTCGTCCAGGATCCCGGCGGCCCGGACCACCGGGCAGGCGCCCTCCCGGTCCACGACGACGGAGGCGCCCTCGACCTCGCCGGTCGCGGCCTGCGGGTCCTCGGAGTTGCGGCGCAGCCGCGAAGTCAGCGTCACGGTGGTGCCGTCCACGTCGTCGAGGGAGACGCCGTCGACGAGCTGCCGCATGATGAGCAGCCCGCGGCCGCGATCCCCGGGGTCACGGTCCGGGGGCCGCCAGGTGCCCCGGTCGCGGACCCGCACCGTGAGCACCCCGTCGACGTCCACGTCGGCGCGCACCGACATCGGTCCCGGCTCGGCGTCCCGGTAGGCGTGCTCGGCGGCGTTCGCGCAGGCCTCGCCGACGGCGACCATCACCCCGACCCGGTCGTTCTCGTTCATCCCCAGGTCGGTCAGCCAGGCGGTGAGCCGGCGGCGGATGCCGGGCAGAGACGCGGGCACCGCGAGGAGCTCCAGGTGCAGCGGCTCGGGCCGGGTCGCGCGGCGGTGTGCGACGAGGACGGCGATGTCGTCGGGCCACTCCTCGGGACGGCGGATGCGCTCGGCGATCGCGGCGGCCAGGCCGGGGGCCGTCTCCGGGTCGGCCACGTCCGGGCGGGCCAGCACGCCGCGCGAGGCCGCCACCAGCCGGTCCAGCGCGACGAGGTAGTCGGACCCCGCACCGACGAGCGCGCCGTTGGAGAAGAGCACCAGGGTCGCGCCGTGCTCGAGCACGTGCCGGTGCACCGGGATCTCGGCACCGGGCAGGCTGCCCAGCGGCGGCCGGGGCACCACCGGGAGGAACTCGGCGCCGCCGTCGCTGCCGACGACGAGCGGCGCGGGATGGCCGGCGGCGGTGTAGGCGAGCTCTCCGGTGCCCGCGTCCAGGACCGCGTAGAAGACCGAGGCGCCCTCGACGTCCTCCATCTGGGTCGCGAAGGCGTCGAGGTTCCCCAGCACGGCCGGCGGCGACGGGTCCCGCAGCGCGGTCGACCGCATGGCTCCGCGCAACCGGCTCATCGCACCCGCGGCCGAGACCCCGTGCCCGACGGCGTCGCCGACGACGAGCGCGACCCGGCCGTCGCCGAGCGGGACGGCGTCGTACCAGTCGCCGCCGGCCGCACGCACCGAGGTGGCGCGGTGGTAGCTGCCCGCCAGCGCCAGGTCCGGCAGCATCGGCAGGAACGGCGGCAGCAGCGAGGACTGCGCGGCCTCCACGCCGTCCTCCGAGGTCGGCGGCCACGAGGAGGGGTCGGCGTCGCGCTGGTCGTGGTCGAGCACCACGATCGCGCCCGGCCCGCCCGACACCCGGAGCGGCCGCACGACGGCGGTGACCACCTGTCCGCCGTCCCCCATCGGGCCGCTGAGGCTCTCCGACCGGCCCGTGGTGATGACGGCGTCCACCACCTCGCCGATCGAGCGGCCGTCGACGGCGGGCAGCCCGCCGAGGGCCCCGAGCCGGCGGGCGCTGGCGTTGGTCCACACGACGGACCCACCCGCGGTCAGGCAGTAGATCGCGGCCGCGGCGTCCTCCATCGCGTCGAGCAGCGCGGCTGCCCCTTCCGGTCCGTGGCTCGGGAAGGGGTCGTGCGAACTGCCGCGGCTGGCGCTCATCCCAGGCCAGGGAACAACAGCCTCCTGACCTCGGCAACCGCGCTGCGGGGCCGTCCGGACGTGGCCTGGACCACGTTTGACGGGCGCCTCCGCCCGGGTAGGTGAGCCCGTCGGCATCGCGCCCACGACCGGCCCGGCTCACCCCGCGGACCGTGCGGACAGGCAGGATGGACACCGCGACTCGATGGCCGAGTGCGCCGGGACGAAGGAGCGGGACACGGATGGTGGACTCGAGGGGTGCCCTCGCGCAGGACGGGCGGCGCGCGGATCGGCTGGAGCTGCGGGTGCCCATCACCGCGATGCAACTGCCGGCGGTCCGGGCGATGGCCGGTGACCTGGCCATCCGGATGGACTACGACCTCGACAGCGTCGAGGACCTCCGGCTGGCCGTCGACGAGGCCTGCGCGACGCTGGCCAGCATCGCCGACGGCGAGCCGCAGCTGACTGTCGTCTTCGAGACCACGCGCAGCGGCCTGCACATCGAGGCCTGGGTGCCGACGGCGGAGGGGACCGACGTCCCCCGCGACGGGTTCGGCTGGACCGTGCTCGCCACGCTGGTGGACGCCGTCGAAGGCCGGCCCTCGACGCAGGCCCAGGTGCCGGGCGGGAACGGATCGGACGCTCCGGTGGCTGTCATCGCCATGGACAAGTACCTGCCGGGGCAGCGTCCCCCGGAGCTCGCGGGCGAGGCCGGGCCGACCTTCTCGGTGGCCCGGTGACCCGGTCGCCCGCCACCGACCCCTCGGGGATCGCGGTGGACCCGCGGGACGGCGTGGCTCCCGAGCCGCGCGAGGCGCCCGACGGCGGGGCCGAGACCCCGGCCGCGCCGGCGGCCGCTGGTGACGAGCCGACCTCCGAGGCCGCGACGCCCGAGAACGAGGCGCCGGAGAGCGAGACGCCCGAGCCCGAGCCGCCGGTCTCCGAGAACCGCCGCCGCGCCGAGCGCACCGCCCCGCTGTTCGCGGAGCTGGCCACGCTGGAGAAGGACGATCCGCGCCGGGAGCGGCTGCGGGAGATCCTCGTCGAGGAGCACCTGCCCCTCGTGCGGCACTTCGCGCGCCGGTTCAGCAACCGGGGCGAGCCGTTCGACGACCTCCTGCAGGTCGGGACGCTGGGACTCATCGCCGCGATCGACAGGTTCGACCCGACCCGCGGGGTGGAGTTCCTCTCCTTCGCGGTGCCGACGATCACCGGTGAGATCAAGCGGCACTTCCGCGACCAGGGCTGGTCGGTGCGGGTTCCGCGCCGGCTCCAGGAGCTGCACCTGTCGCTGAACGCCGCCGTGGGCGAGCTGGCCCAGAAGAACGGCCGCGCGCCCACGCCGAGCGAGCTGGCCCAGCACCTGGGCATCCCGCGCGAGGAGGTGCTCGAGGGGCTCGCCGTCGCCAACGCCTACCGCAGCAGCTCGCTGGACGAGCGGCTCTCCGGGGACGACGACTCCCCACCCTGGCCGCCACGCTCGGCGAGGAGGACGCCGCGCTCGAGGGCGTGGAGTACCGGGAGTCGCTGCAGCCGCTGCTGGCGACGATCCCGGCCCGCGAGCGCCGCATCCTCATCCTGCGGTTCTTCGGCAACATGACCCAGTCGCAGATCGCGGCCGACATCGGCATCTCGCAGATGCACGTCTCCCGGCTGCTGTCCCAGACGCTGGCCAAGCTCCGCGAGGGTCTCCTCAAGGACTAGACCGCTGAACGCCGGTGGCCCGGAACCGACGTGGTTCCGGGCCACTGGCGTTCAGCGCTGGTCGTGCGGATCCTCGTCGGTCGCGTGGAACTGCTCGCGGACGGCGGGGTCGGCGGCCGGGCCGCTGTCGCGCACGTCCTGGGTGAGCTGCGACAGCGGCGGCGGGCTGGGCACCGACGGCGCGGAGTCGCTGATGCTCGACATCTCGATCTTGGCCTCGGGCTGGTCGGCGGCGCGCGGCAGCTGCGACTCGAACCAGCTGCTGGTGTCGATCCCGTGCTCGGGGCCGCCGGAACGCCCGTCCCCGGAGGGCTCGACGTCCATCCACGACTTGCCCTGCTCGGCCCCGCCGAGGCTGGCCAGCCCCTCCAGCGCCTTGCTGAACTCGCTGGGGACGATCCACATCTTGTTGGCGTCGCCCTGCGCGATCTGCGGCAGCGTCTGCAGGTACTGGTAGGCCAGCAGCCCCTGGTCGGGCTTGCCGTCGTGGATCGCCTGGAACACGGTCTCGATCGACTTCGCCTGGCCCTGCGCCTGCAGGTACAGCGCGGCGCGCTCACCCTCGGCCCGCAGGATCCGGCTCTGCCGCTCGGCCTCGGCCTCGAGGATCGCGGCCTGCTTGCGGCCCTCTGCGGAGAGGATCGCCGAGGCCTTCTCGCCCTCGGCCGAGGTGATGGCCGCCTGCCGGTGCCCCTCGGCGGTGAGGATGACCGCGCGCTTGTCGCGGTCGGCGCGCATCTGCTTCTCCATCGAGTCCTGGATCGACGGCGGCGGGTCGATCGCCTTGATCTCGACGCGGGCGACCCGCAGCCCCCACGGGCCGGTGGTCCCGTCCAGCACCTCGCGCAGCTGGCTGTTGATGCCGTCCCGGCCGGTCAGCGCGCCCTCCAGGTTCAGCCCGCCGACGACGTTGCGCAGCGTCGTCGTCGTCAGCTGCTCCATGCCGGTGATGTAGTTGGCGATCCCGTAGACCGCCAGCCGCGGGTCGGTGACCTGGAAGTACACGACGGTGTCGATGCCGACCTGCAGGTTGTCGGCGGTGATCACCGGCTGCGGCGGGAAGGAGACGACCTGCTCGCGCAGGTCGATCGTGGCGCGCACGCGGTCGACGAACGGCACGAGCACCGACAGGCCGGGCGACAGCGTGCGGCTGTAGCGGCCGAGCCGCTCGACGACCTTCGCCTGGGCCTGCGGGACGATCGTCACACTCTTGGCCAGCACGACGACCACGAGCAGGGCGATGACGATCAGGGCGATGAGGGCGGGCTCCACGAGGGCCTCCTTCGTCGGGGCGGGACGAGAACGACCCTTTCACGTCGCAGGACGCCGGTCACGCGCCGTCCACCGGTTCACTCCAGCGCGTCGCCCACCACGGCCGTGGCCCCCTCGATCTGGAGGATCCGGACGGTCGTCCCGATGGGGAACGCCTCGCCCTCGTACTGGGTGCGGGCCGACCACTCGTCGGCGCCCATCCGGATTCGCCCGCCCGAGCTGTCGACGGCGCGGGTGACCGTGGCGGTGCGGCCCACCAGGGTGTCCACCCCGTCCAGCCGCAGCGGCGAGCGGTCCTCGAGGTGCTTCCTGGCGATCGGCCGGACGAAGGCGAGCAGCGCGCCCGAGACGGCGATGAACGCGACGAGCTGCAGGGCCACCACACCCCCAGCGAGCGCGACCGTCATCCCGCCCAGCGCGCCGCCGGCAAGCATGAGCAGGACCAGGTCCAGCGTCAGCATCTCGCCGCCGGCGAACAGCCCGGCGGCGATCAGCCAGAGCAACCACGCAGCCATGGCGGAAGTCTGGCAGAACGGCGCCCTGCCACGCTCCGCTCGCCTCCGGCGCGGCGGGTGCGGCCCGACCTCGAAGGGGGCGCGACATAGCCTCGGGCGGTGCACGACTACCCCGCCGGCCGGTTTGCGGTGTGGACCACCGCATGGCTCGCCGGCCGCACGTCCTACGACGAGGCCCTCGACGCGGTCACCGGTGAGACCGCCCACCGCGTGAGCGGTCTGCCGGACACCGACGGCGCGGTGCCGCTCGGCGCGGCGTTGACCGCTCTGAGGGGGCTGGGCGAGCGCCGGCTGCGGCTGGTGCTGCCGGTGCCCGGGGACGTCCGCGGGCTGCCGGCCGTCCCGGGCCTGGCCGCGGCGGCGCTCGCCTCGGGGCAGGCCGCCGTCGGTGAGCGGGTGGCGCTCGTGCCGGAGCCGCTGGGCCCGGAGGTCGTGCAGTGGACGGCCTTCTCCCTGGACGGAGCCCTTCCCCCGCCTCCGCCCGCCGAGGGCACGCTCCGCTCCGCGTCGGGGGCCCTGGACCTGGCGATCACCGAGTCCGCCCGGACGCTGGCCCAGCTGGACCTCGCCCGGTGGCACCCCGAGGTGCCCGGCCTGCTCGCCGACCTGGCGCGACCGAAGCCCGCACCCGGGCTGCCGCAGGACCACGACCCGCTGGCGCTGTCCATCCTCGGCCGCGCGCTGCGCGTGGCCGCCGTCCTCGACCTGGCGCTGGCCGACGCCCCGGGCGGGGCGGTCACCTCCGGCCAGGCCGCCCGGCGGGACGCCGTCCTCCGCCCCCTCGGCGACGCGGTCCGCGAGGCGGTGACGGCCGCCTACAACGCGCTGCCGCGGTGAGATCACCCACCCAGTGCTGCATGGTCATGCATCGTCGTGAATACTCGTGCCCGTGTCCAAGGTCCTGACGTCCCTCCCTGTCGGCGAACGCGTCGGCATCGCGTTCTCCGGTGGTCTCGACACCTCGGTGGCGGTCGCGTGGATGCGCGACAAGGGTGCGGTCCCCTGCACCTACACCGCCGACATCGGCCAGTACGACGAGCCCGACATCGCCTCGGTGCCCAGCCGGGCCACCGCCTACGGCGCCGAGCTCGCCCGGCTGGTCGACGGCCGGGCCGCGCTGGTCGAGGAGGGGCTCGCGGCGCTGACCTGCGGCGCCTTCCACATCCGCTCGGGCGGGCGCAGCTACTTCAACACCACCCCGCTGGGCCGCGCCGTGACCGGCACCCTGCTGGTGCGGGCCATGCTCGAGGACGACGTCCAGATCTGGGGCGACGGCTCCACCTACAAGGGCAACGACATCGAGCGGTTCTACCGCTACGGGCTGCTGGCGAACCCGGGGCTGCGGATCTACAAGCCGTGGCTGGACGCCGACTTCGTCACCGAGCTCGGTGGCCGCAAGGAGATGTCGGAGTGGCTGGTCGCCCACGGCCTGCCCTACCGCGACAGCGCCGAGAAGGCCTACTCGACCGACGCCAACATCTGGGGCGCGACGCACGAGGCCAAGACCCTCGAGCACCTGGACACCGGCATCGAGTCGGTCGAGCCGATCATGGGCGTGCGGTTCTGGGACCCGGCGGTGGAGATCGAGCCGGAGACGGTGACCATCGGCTTCGAGGAGGGCCGGCCGGTCACGATCGACGGCAAGGAGTTCGCGTCCGCGGTCGACCTGGTCATCGAGGCGAACGCGATCGGCGGCCGGCACGGACTGGGCATGTCCGACCAGATCGAGAACCGGATCATCGAGGCCAAGAGCCGCGGCATCTACGAGGCGCCCGGCATGGCGCTGCTGCACATCGCCTACGAGCGGCTGGTCAACGCGATCCACAACGAGGACACCCTGGCGACCTACCACAGCGAGGGCCGCCGCCTGGGCCGGCTCATGTACGAGGGCCGCTGGCTGGACCCCCAGGCGCTCATGCTCAGGGAGTCGCTGCAGCGCTGGGTCGGCATGGCGGTCACCGGTGAGGTGACGATCCGGCTGCGGCGGGGCGAGGACTACTCGATCCTGGACACCACCGGCCCCTCGTTCAGCTACCACCCGGACAAGCTCTCGATGGAGCGCACCTCGGACTCCGCGTTCGGCCCGGTCGACCGGATCGGTCAGCTCACGATGCGCAACCTCGACATCGCCGACTCCCGCGCCCGGCTCGAGCAGTACGCGCGACTGGGCATGGTCGGCGGCTCCGTGCGGGCGTCGATCGGTGCGGCGCAGGCGGCGTCCACCGGGCTCATCGACGCCTCCGAGCAGGGTGGCGCGGAGACCATCGCGTCGCGCGGGGAGGTCTCCGAGCACGACGAGCTGCTCGACCGTGCGGCGATGGAGTCCGGCACCGACTGAGCAGCCGCAGCGCGCGCGAACCCCTGCAGCGCGGGGCCCGACGTGGTTAGCGTCCTCCGGCATGACCGAGCCGATGACGATGAACCGGGTGATCCACGCCGCCGTCCGTCGGGACCTGGATCGGCTGTCGGCCGCCCTGGGTGCGCTGCAGGACGGTGATCGTCCGCGCGCCCAGGCGCTGGACCGGGCCTACCGCAACCTGCGGAACGAGCTGACCCACCACCACGAGGGCGAGGACACCTACATCTGGCCGATGCTGGCCGGCGCCGGGGTGGACCGCGACCTGCTCGCCGCCATGGAGAGCGAGCACCACACCATGGCCGAGGCACTCGCCGAGACCGCCGGGACGATGCAGGCCCTGGCGTCGAGCGGGTCCGCCGCCGACGCGGCGACGGCCCGGGCCAGCGTCGAGCGCACCCGGGAGGTGGTCGAGCGGCACCTCCGGCACGAGGAGAGCGAGCTGGAGCCGTACCTGCACCGGGTCGAGGACACCCCCGAGTGGCACGCCGTGGAGAAGAAGCTGCGCAGCCAGCCGCCGCGGGTGGCCGGCCCCTTCTTCGCCTGGCTGACCGACGGCATGAGCGACGAGCACCGCGCCTTCCTCAAGGCGACCGTGCCCACGCCGGTGGTCACCGTCTTCAGCCGGGTGTTCGGCCGCCGCTACCACCGTGAGGTGGCACCGACCTGGCGGTGATCAACCGCGCGCGGGCCTGGGCGGCACGAAGCAGCAGTGCGCCGGGCAGTTGGTGCCCAGCCGCGGCAGGCCGCCGGCGCGCCGCTCCTCGAGCAGCAGCCGGACCGACTCGACGAACGCCGGGTGGATGCCCGCCGTCGCCGCGCGGGCGAACGCGAGCCCGACCTCCTCCGCGGTCTCCTTCGCCTCGTTGTCGAGGTCCCAGATCACCTCGAGGTGGTCGCTGACGAACCCGATCGGGAACAGGACGACGGCGGTCTCCCCGCTCGCGGCCAGCGCGCGCAGGTGGTCGTTGACATCGGGCTCGAGCCACGGGACCGACGGCGGCCCGCTGCGGCTCTGCCAGACCAGGTCGAACGTCCGGCCCGGCGCGACCTCGGCGACCACGCGCTCGGCGGCGGCCAGCAGCTCCGCCTGGTAGGCGCCGCCGTCGGGACCGGCGACGGCCGCCATCGAGTCGGGGATGCTGTGCGCCGTCGCGACCAGGCGGGCGCTGTCGCGCACCTCGGCGGGCAGCGAGGCGATCGCGGCGGCCAGGGCATCGGCGTTGGCCCGGATGAAGCCGGGGGCGTCGAAGTAGTGCGGCAGCTTCTCCGCCGTGGGGCCCCCGCCGAAGGAGACGCGGGCCCTGGCGATGTCCTCGTGGTACTGCCGGCAGCTGGAGTAGGAGGCGGTGGACGAGGTCGGGAACACGTAGACGTGCTCGATCCCGTCGGCGGCCATCTGCGCCCAGGTGTCCTCGACGTAGGGCGCCCAGTTCCGGTTGCCCCAGTAGACCGGCAGGTCCATCCCCGCCGCGGCGAGCTCCTTCTCCACGGCCGCGATCAGCGCCTTGTTCTGCTCGTTGATCGGGCTCACGCCGCCGAAGTGGTGGTAGTGCTCGGCCACCTCCTCCAGCCGCTCCCGCGGAACGCCGCGGCCGCGGGTCACGTTCTCCAGGAACGGCATGACGTCGTCCGGGCCCTCGGGCCCGCCGAACGAGAGCACGAGCAGCGCCTCCCGCCGACCGGCCGGCGCCGGGTCGGACGACGGCTCGACGCCGCCGTTGTTGCGGACGGCGAGCGACGGGTCCTCGTCGGGTCGTTGGCCGGCGGGGGTGATGTCGACTGTTGCGCGGGGCACGGTGGTTCTTCTCTTCTCCTGGTACGGACGGATGCGCTCACACGCCGACGGCTCTACACACCGACGGCATGGAAGCCCCCGTCGACGTGCACGATCTCGCCGGTGGTGGCGGGGAACCAGTCGGACAGCAGCGCGACGACGGCCTTGCCGGCCGGCTCGGTGTCGGTGACCGACCAGCCCAGCGGGGCGCGCCCCTCCCAGGCCTCCTCGAACTGGGCGCTGCCGGGGATCGACTTCATCGCCATGCTGCGCAGCGGGCCGGCGGCGACGATGTTGGACCGCACGCCCTCGGGGCCGAGCTCGCGGGCCACGTAGCGGGAGGTGGACTCCAGCGCCGCCTTGGCGGCACCCATCCAGCCGTAGACCGGCCAGGCGACCGAGGCGTCGAAGGTCAGCCCGACCACCGAGGAGGGGTTCGCCAGCAGCGGGCGGCAGGCCTGGGTGAGCGAGGCGTAGGACCAGGCCGACACCTGGAACGCCGTCGCCGCGTGCTCCCAGGCGACCTCGGGGAAGCCCTCCCCCATCGCCTCCTGCGGGGCGAAGCCGATGGAGTGGACGACCCCGTCGAGGCTGTCGAACCCCCGCTCGCGGAGCCGGTCGGCCAGCGTCGACAGGTGCTCGGCGTCGGTGACGTCGAGCTCGATCACCGCGGCCTCCTGCGGCAGCCGCTTGGCGATCCGCTGGCACAGCGACAGCGCCCGCCCGAAGTTGGAGAGGACGACGGTGGCGCCCTGCTCCTGGGCGATGCGTGCGGTGGCGAACGCGATCGACGCCTCGGTCAGCACGCCGGTGACCAGGACCTTCTTGCCGCTCAGGATCCCGCTCATCAGTGCCCCATCCCCAGTCCGCCGTCGACCGGGACGACCGCCCCGGTGATGTAGCCCGCCGCGTCGCTCGCGAGGAAGCGCACCACGCCGGCGATCTCCTCGACCGACGCGTACCGGCCCAGCGGGATCTGCCCCAGGATCTCCTGCTGCCGCTTCTCCGGCAGCTCCGCGGTCATGTCCGTGGTGACGAAGCCGGGCGCCACCACGTTGGCCGTGATGTTGCGGCTGCCGAGCTCCCGGGCGATCGAGCGGGCCAGCCCGACCAGCCCGGCCTTCGACGCCGCGTAGTTGGTCTGGCCGGCCGAGCCGAGCAGGCCGACGACGGAGGAGACGAAGATCATCCGGCCGGCGCGGGCGCGGACCATCCTGGCGCTGGCGCGCTTGGCCACCCGGTAGGCGGCGGTGAGGTTGGCGTCGAGGACGTCGGTGAAGTCCTCCTCCTTCATCCGCATGAGCAGGCCGTCGCGGTTGATCCCGGCGTTGCTCACCAGCACCTCGACCGGGCCCTGGTGGGCTTCGACCTCGGTGAACGCGCGGTCGACGTCGTCGGCGCTGGTCACGTCGCACTGGACGCCGAAGAGCCCGTCGGGAGCGCCGCTGCCGCGGTGGGTCACCGCCACCGCGTCGCCCTGCTCGGCGAACGAGCGGGCGATGGCCAGCCCGATCCCCCGGTTGCCGCCGGTCACCAGCACCGATCTGCCCACGCCACTCCCCTGCCCGACGAGCTCCCGAGTCCTGCACGAACCTATCCCCTGCTCACCGGCGGCACCGCCTACCCGTGGGTAGGGCGGGCACGGATCAGCGGCGCAGGTCGCGCCGCGTCCAGCCGCCGCCGAACAGCGCCCACATCACGAGGAGCGGCTGGAAGAACAGCCGGGCCAGCCGCTTGGTGTCGGTGTCCAGGCCGAAGGCGTCGGTGCCCTCCACGTACTGGGCGACGTTGCCCGGGAAGATCACCACGAAGAACGCGGCGAGCAGCCCGCCGATCAGCTTCTTCCTGCGCGGGAGCACGACGAAAGAGGCGCCGAGCGCGATCTCGGCGACGCCCGAACCGAGCACGGTCAGGTCCTCGTCGACGGGGAACCACTCCGGCACCTGCGCCTGGAACTCCTGCCGCTGGGTGGTCAGGTGCATCACCCCCGCGCCGACCATGATGGTGCCGAGGAGCAGCCGGGCGGCGGTGCGGAGCAGCGAGGTCACCGCGCCAGCCTGGCAGCACGCCCACCGCTCCGCCGGGCGCGTTGACAGGCCGGTGGTGCCGGCCGTAGACAGCGAGCATGGACGAGTCGCGCCGGGTGGCGCTCGAAGTGGCCGACGGCGTGGCGACGGTGCGGCTGGACCGGCCCGAGAAGATGAACGCCCTCGACCCGGCGATGTTCGCGGCGATCCTCGCCACCGGCAAGGAGCTGATGACGCGCGACGACGTCGGCGCCGTCGTCCTCCACGGCGCCGGCCGCGCGTTCTGCGCCGGCCTGGACTTCGGCTCGTTCGCCGACATGGCCGAGCGCGGCGAGGAGCGGACGCGGGAACGGCAGGCGAACGCCCCCGAGCCGCTGGGCGCCGCCGCGGCGCTGGCCCAGCAGGTCGTGCACGTGTGGTCGCTCGTGCCGGCCCCGGTGATCGCCGCGGTGCACGGCGTCGCCTTCGGCGGTGGGCTGCAGATCGCACTGGGCGCGGACATCCGGCTGGTCACCCCCGACGCGCAGCTGTCCCTCATGGAGATCCTGTGGGGCATCGTCCCGGACATGTGCGGCACCCAGCTGCTGCCCGAACTGGTCGGCCGCGACGTCGCCAAGGAGCTGGCGCTGACCGGCCGCAAGGTGTCGGGCTCCGACGCCGTGCGACTGGGGATGGCCACCCGCGAGGAGGCCGACCCGCTGGCCGCCGCGCTCGAGCTGGCCCGCGAGATCGCCGGGCACAGCCGCAGCGCGACGCGGGCCATCAAGCGGCTGGTGGACCTGGCCGGCCGGGTGCCGCTGGCCGAGGGCCTCGCCGCGGAGCAGACCGAGATCGGGAAGCTGATCGGCTCCCCCGAGCAAGCCGCCGTCGTCCGGCGCCGGCTCGGCGGCGGCGCCTAGCTCCGCGCACCCCGCCCGGTCGGGTCAGAGGTACCGGCCGCAGGTGGGCCAGGCACCCCGGCCCTGCACCGCGAGCACCCGCTCCGCGACGGCGATCTGCTGCTCGCGGGTGGCCAGGTCGGCGCGGGGCGCGAACTCGCCACCCCCGAAGCCGGTCCACGTGCGCGCCGAGAACTGCAGCCCGCCGTAGTAGCCGTTGCCGGTGTTGATGCTCCAGTTCCCGCCCGACTCGCACCGCGCGACGGCGTCCCAGTTCCGCCCCGTGCTGGGCGCGGGCGCCGCCGTTCCGGGAGCCGTCCGGGCCGGGGGCGGGGCGGCCGCGGGCGGC
>NZ_LWUA01000031.1 GCF_005222955.1 Blastococcus sp. CCUG 61487
CTCGGCGTCCAGCTGGTCGGGCTCGCGGCCCGCCGTCGTGGCCGGAGCGGCCGCCGACAGGTGCCGGGAGCGCTCCCCCGCCAGCGAGGCGACGCCGCGGAAGCGCTCGGTCAGCGCCGAGAGCCGGTACCAGGTCTCCGAGGCCGCGGCGAGCCGCGGGGCGCTCTCGGCCAGGCCGGACTCCAGCTCTCCCTCGCGGCGGGAGATGCCGGCCAGGTCGCGCTCCACGGCGCTCCGGCGCTCGCGGGCCGCGGTCTCGTCGGCGACGTCCTTGTCCAGGGCGTCGCGGAGCTGGACCAGGTCGTCGGCGAGCAGCCGCAGCCGGGCGTCGCGCAGGTCGGCCTGCACGCCGGCGGCCCGGCGGGCGACCTCGGCCTGGCGTCCCAGGGGCTTGAGCTGGCGGCGCAGCTCGGCGGTGAGGTCGGCCAGCCGGTCGAGGTTGGCCTGCATCCCGTCGAGCTTGCGGAGCGCCTTCTCCTTGCGCTTGCGGTGCTTGAGGACGCCGGCGGCCTCCTCGATGAAGGCGCGGCGGTCCTCCGGGCGGCCGGAGAGGACGGCGTCGAGCTGGCCCTGCCCGACGATGACGTGCATCTCGCGGCCGATGCCGGAGTCGCTGAGCAGCTCCTGGACGTCGAGCAACCGCACCTTGTCGCCGTTGATCTCGTACTCGCTCTCCCCGGAGCGGTACATGCGGCGGGTGATCGACACCTCGGTGTAGGCGATCGGCAGCGCGCCGTCGGTGTTGTCGATCGTCAGGGTCACCTCGGCGCGGCCCAACGCGGGCCGGCCGGCGGTGCCGGCGAAGATGACGTCCTCCATCTTGCCGCCGCGCAGACTCTTCGCGCCCTGCTCGCCGAGGACCCACGCGATGGCGTCGACGACGTTGGACTTGCCCGACCCGTTGGGGCCGACGACGGCGGTGATGCCGGGCTCCAGCCGCAGCGTCGTGGCGGACGCGAAGGACTTGAAGCCCTTGAGCGTCAGGCTGGAGAGGTGCACAGGTCCCGAATCTAGGGGTTACTGCGCCGGAATCCGCGGATTTGGGGGGACCAGCGGGGGCGATGTGACGGAATGGTCCGCCGAGGTCGGCCCCGGAGCGGCGACGAGCGTCAGGCGAGCGCGGGCTCGTTGTCGCCGGTGAGCGAGAGCAGCTCGTGGGCGAGGGCGGCCTCGCGCTGGGCGCGGAGCTCCTCGAGCTCCTGCTCCAGCCGGCGCACCTTGCCCCGCAGGACGGCGTTCTCCTCGACGAGGCGGAGCTCCGCGGGTGCTACGAGGTGACCGAACAGGGCCTTGGCCATGACTGCAGCGGCCTTTCCGAGCGAGAGGGTGAGCCCGGCGCCCCGGGTGACGGTCGGCGCGAGCTGTGGTATGGGTCCCAGGGTGACAGGCCTGGTTGCGCAGGTCAACGCGAGGACGGCGAGCCACCGCCGTCGGGTGGTGTCGCCTTCGTCACTCCGTCGTGAAGCCCCGCACGCCTACCGCCGGCTCGTCCCGGGCCTCGACGCCGGTCACGCGACCGGGTGCGCGCGGCCCGTCCAGCTCGGCGAGGACACGGGCCACGGCGTCGTCCGCCCCCTCCAGCACGACCTCCACCCTCCCTAGAAGGACCCCACTGCCCCCCACGCCTCGCACGCTCGGCGCGGGCCCCTGCAGCGGGGCCAGGTACCCGACGCCCTGGACACGACCGGAGACCAGCGCGACCATCCGCCGGGTCACGAGCGCCTCGCCCGCGGACGGGGCTGGCACTGCGGGCAGCTGTAACTGGAGCGGTTCATGAACGACTCCCGCCGGATGGGCGTGCCGCAGCGGGGGCAGGGCCGGTCGAGCTGGCCGTAGACGGCGAGGAAGCGCGAGAAGTAGCCGCTCTGCCCGTTGACGTCGACGTAGAGCGAGTCGAAGGACGTGCCGCCCTGCGCCAGCGCCTCCCCCAGCACGTCGCGGACGCCGTCGAGCAGATCGGCGACCTGGCCGCGGGTGAGCCTGTCGGTGGGGCGGGCACCGTGCAGTCGCGCGCGCCACAGCGCCTCGTCGGCGTAGATGTTGCCGACGCCGCCGATCAGCGTCTGGTCGAGCAGCGCCCGCTTGACCTCGGTCCGGCGGCGGCGCAGGGCCGCGGTGAAGGCGTCGACGTCGAATCCCGGGTCGAGCGGGTCGATCGCGATGTGCGCCAGCCGGGCGGGGATGTCGTCGCCGTCCATCTCCTCCACCGCCAGCCCCCCGAAGGTGCGCTGGTCCACGAAGCGCAGCTCGCGGCCGCCGTCGGTGAAGGTGAAGCGCGCCCGCAGGTGCGTCTCGTCGGGGGCGGTCCGCTTCTCGACCAGGAGCTGACCGCTCATCCCGAGGTGGGCGACGAGCGCGCGTCCGGACGGGCTGCCGTCGGGGTCGGCCATCGGCAGCCACAGGTACTTGCCCCGGCGGTGAGCGGCGGTGAGGGTGCGGCCGGTGAGCGCCTGCACGAAGGAGTCGGCGCCCTCCAGGTGCCGGCGGACGGCGCGCGGGTGGTGCACCTCGACCTCGGCGACGGTGCGCCCGGCCACCCACTGCTCCAGGCCCCGCCGCACCACCTCGACCTCGGGCAGCTCCGGCACGGGTCAGGCCTCGGCGCGCAGTGCTCGGTAGGCCGCCTCGGCGGCCTCCTGCTCGGCGGCCTTCTTGGTGCGGCCGCGGCCGCGGCCGCGGACGGTGCCGCCGAGCAGCACTTCGGCGCTGAAGGTCTTGGCGTGGTCGGGGCCCTCGTCCTGCGTTCGGTAGCTGGGGGCGCCGAGGCCGCGCTGCGCGCCCAGCTCCTGCAGGCTGGTCTTCCAGTCCAGGGCGGCTCCGCGGCCCGCGGCCTCCACCAGCAGGGGGTCGAACAGCCGGTGCACGAGCGCGGCCGCGGCCTCCAGCCCGCAGCCGAGGTGCACGGCTCCGATCAGGGCCTCGACGGCGTCGGCCAGAATCGAGTCCTTGTCCCGCCCACCGGTGCTCTCCTCGCCGCGGCCGAGCAGCAGGTGCGGACCCACACCGCCCTCCCCCAGCCGCCGGGCCACGCCCGCCAGCGAGGTCATGTTGACCACCGAGGCACGCAGCTTGGCCAGCTGACCCTCGGGGAGGTTCGGCTGGCTGCGGTACAGCTCGTCGGTGACGACGAGGCCGAGCACCGAGTCACCGAGGAACTCGAGGCGCTCGTTGGTCGGCAGGCCGCCGTTCTCGTACGCGTACGAGCGATGGGTGAGCGCGAGCCCGAGCAGCTCTCCGGGGAGCTCGACCTCCAGGGCCGCCCGCGCCCAGGCGGCGGCGCGCTCGGCGTGCTCGGTCCCGCCGGGGGGACGGCCGCCGGCCGCACCCTCGGTCGGGTGCGGTGCGGCGGCCGTCGTCCCCACGGCTGGAACTGGCGGGGTCAGACCGACAGGACCTGGCGGCCGGAGTGCTGGCCGCAGTTCTGGCACGCCTGGTGCGGCGGCTTGAGCTCGCCGCAGGCGCGGTTCGGGCAGGGCGCCAGCGTGGGAGCCGTGGCCTTCCACTGCGAGCGGCGCATGCGGGTGTTGGCGCGGGACATCTTCCGCTTCGGAACGGCCACGGTCAGTTCTCCTTGGTGGGGTCGTCGTCGCCGGGGGTACCCGACGAGGAGGCGAGACGCTCGGCGAGACCGGCCCAGCGGGGGTCGGTCACCTCGTGCGCGTGGTCGGGGGGCAGGTCGTCGATCCGCTGGCCGCAGTCGACGCAGAGGCCGCCGCAGTCCTCGTCGCAGACCGGCGACAGGGGCAGGCTGAGGACGACGGTGTCGCGGGCCATCGGCTCCAGGTCGAGGAAGTCACCCTCGACCAGGCGCACCTCGTCCTCCTCGCTGGTGGCCTCGGTGGTGCTGCCCTCGTAGGCGTACAGCTCCTGGATGTCCAGGGTGAGGGTGTCCTCCACCGGCTCGAGGCAGCGCGCGCAGGAGCCGACGAGCGGCACGGAGATCTCGCCGGAGACCAGCACGCCCTCCATCACCGACTCCAGCCGCAGGTCCAGGCGCACGTCACCGTCGGCGGGGACGCCGATCAGCTCGACCTTCCAGCCCTCGGGAGCGCGGATAGTGCGGTCCAGCTCCTGCATCGACCCCGCGCGACGGCCCAGCTCCCGGAGATCGATCTTCCAGGGGTTGGCCGAGGGACGCCGGGCCTCGGAGGCGGCGGCGTCGCGTCGGTGCGCAGGTGCGGCAGGCATGTCGGTACTCGCGGTAGGCAGTGGGGCGGCTCGACCGGGGCGGGACCACCGGCTGTCGAACCAGGGAACGAGACTACCCGACCAGCGTCGCGCCGCCGTCCCCGGCGAGGGAGATCACTCGCGGAGGGTGGTGCGGGCCTTCTCCACCGACCTGAGCATCCGCTCGAGCGTCGTCCCGAAGTCGGCCAGCCGGGTGTCGACGTACTCGTCGACCTCCCCGCGCATCCGCGCGGAGTCGGCGTGCGCCTGTGCGCCGAGCTCGTCGGCACGGGCGACCGCGGTGCGGTACACCTCGGTCTCGGTCATGAGCCGCTCGTGCTCCGCCTGCGCCTCGGCGATCATCGCCTCCCGGCGACGGCCGCCGTCGGCCACCAGCGCCTCGGCCTCGGCCTCGGCGTCGACCACGATCTGCTCGGCGTCGGCCTGCGCCCGGGCGAGCAGCTCCTCCCGCTGGCGGCGCGCGGCGGCCAGCAGCTCGTCGCGCTGGTGCTCGGCCTGCACGAGGAGCTGCTCGGCGTCGTCCCGGGTGCGGGTGGTGAGCCGTTCGGCCTCGGCCTGCGCCTGCTGGAGGATCTCGGTCCGCTGCTCGACGATCGCGCCGGCGGCCTGCACGTCCTCGGGCAGGGACTCCCGGAGGTCGTCGAGCAGGTCGAGCACGTGGTCGCGGGGGACCATGCAGGAGCCGGACATCGGCACGCTGCGCGCGTTCTCGATGACGGTGGTGAGCTCGTCCACCGTCTCGTACAGCCGGTAGACGACCTCGGTCGTGTGCGTGCGCGGCCTGGTCACTGCTGACCGGCCTGCGCGGCCCGCTCGCGGAGCCGGTCGTCGACGGCCGCGGGGACCATCCCGGACACGTCCCCGCCGAACGTGGCGATCTGCTTGATCAGGCTCGAGGAGAGGTGCCCGACCTGCGGCGCGGTGGGCACGAACAGCGTCTCGATGCCGGCCAGCTCGCGGTTCATCTGGGCCATCTGCAGCTCGTACTCGAAGTCGCTGACCGCTCGCAGGCCCTTGACGATGACCGGCACGTCGTGGGCGCGGCAGTAGTCGACCAGCAGGCCGGTGAAGCTGTCGACGGTGACGTTGGGCAGGTGCGCGACGGCCGCACGGAGCAGCTCCATGCGCTCCTCGACCGGGAAGAACCCCGCCTTGCCCGGGTTCACCAGCACCGCCACGACGAGTTCGTCGTACAGCGCGGCGGCCCGTTCGAAGACGTCGACGTGCCCGTTGGTGACCGGGTCGAAGGAACCAGGGCAGACGGCGCGTCTCACGACAGGCGACCGTACCGGAGCACGGCGTCCCCGTAGCGCCGGTCGCGCAGTCCGACCAGGGGTGTCGGCCACTCCCACGGCTCCTCGCGGCTGCCGCGCTCGACGACGACCACGGCACCGGGGGCCAGCCAGCCCCGCTCGACCAGCGCTCCGAGGACCTCGAGCACCTCGCTCACCGGCGTGGCGTACGGCGGATCCGCGAGCACGACGTCGAAGGGCTCCGGCGGTGTTCCGCGCACCACGGTGGGCACGGACCCGGCAAGAACCCGGCCCCCGGGCAGCCCCACGGTGGCGAGGTTGGCCCGCAGCACGGGGAGCACCGAGGGTGCGGACTCGACCAGCAGCACCGAGCGCGCGCCGCGGCTGAGCGCCTCCAAGCCGAGCGCGCCGGAGCCCGCGTACAGGTCGAGGACGGCCGCGCCCTCGAGCTCCACCAGGCTGCCCAGGCTGTTGAACAGCGCGCCGCGGGCCTTGTCCCCGGTGGGGCGCACCCCCGTGCGCGGCACCTTGAGCCGCCGCCCGCCGGCCAACCCCGCGATCACGCGGGTCATCAGGCCTTCTCCAGGTAGTCGGCGCGCTCGTCGGTGGCGAGCGCCGCGACCTCCGCCGCCAGCCCGGGATGGTCGGCCAGCCCGCGGTCGGTGGCCAGCAGCGCCGTGGCCTCGCCGCGCGCGGTCGCGATGAGCTCCTCGTCCTCCAGCAGGGACAGCAGCCGGATGCCGGAGCGCTTGCCGGACTGCGCCGCGCCGAGGACGTCGCCCTCCCGCCGGGTCTCCAGGTCCAGCCGGGCGAGCTCGAAGCCGTCGGAGGTGGCCGCCACGGCGGCGAGCCGCTGACCCGTGGGCGAGGCGGTGGGGGCATCGGTGACCAGCAGGCACAGCCCTGGGTGCTTCCCGCGGGCCACCCGGCCGCGGAGCTGGTGCAGCTGGCTGACGCCGAAGCGGTCGGCGTCCATGACGACCATGACCGTGGCGTTGGGCACGTCGACGCCCACCTCGACGACGGTGGTGGCCACCAGCACCTGCGTCGTGCCGGCGGCGAACGCGCTCATCGCGGCGTCCTTCTCCTCCGGGGTCATCCGGCCGTGCAGCACGTCCAGCCGCAGGTCCGACAGCGGGCCGGAGCGGAGGAACTCGGCCACGTCGAGCACGGCCAGCGGCGGGCGCCGGTCACCGCGGCCCTCGTCGTCCGGTGCGCCGTCGGCGTCCTCCGGCTGGTCGTCGGGGCCGGCCACGTCGCCGATCCGGGGGCAGACGACGTAGGCCTGCCGGCCGGCCAGCACCTCCTCCCGGAGCCTCGCCCAGGCCCGGTCGACCCAGCCCGGCTTCTCCACCGCCGGGACGACCGAGCTCGACACCCCGCCGCGCCCGCTGGGCAGCTGGCGCAGCGTCGAGATCTCGAGGTCGCCGTAGACCGTCATCGCCACCGTGCGCGGGATCGGGGTGGCGGTCATGACCAGCACGTGCGGCGGCCGGTGGCCCTTGGCGCGCAGGGCGTCGCGCTGCTCGACGCCGAAGCGGTGCTGCTCGTCGACCACGACCAGCCCCAGGTCGGCGAACTCGACGCCCTCCTGCAGCAGGGCGTGCGTGCCGATCACGATGCCGGCGCTGCCGTCGGCCACCTCGGCGAGGGCCTGGCGGCGTGCCGCGGCCTTCAGCGACCCGGTGAGCAGGGTGACCCGGGTGCCGTCGGGATCGCCGTCCAGCTCGCCGGCCCGGCCCAGCGGCCCGAGCAGGTCGCGGATGCCGCGGGCGTGCTGGGCGGCCAGCACCTCGGTGGGCGCCAGCAGCGCGGCCTGCCCCCCGGCGTCGACCACCTGGGCCATGGCGCGCAGGGCCACCACCGTCTTGCCCGATCCCACCTCGCCCTGCAGCAGGCGGTGCATGGGCTGGTCGCGGTCGAGCTCGGCGGCGAGCTCCTCCCCCACCTCGCGCTGGCCCTCGGTGAGCGCGAAGGGCAGGGCGGCGTCGACGGCGTCGAGCAGCCCGCCGGACCGGCGGGACCGGGCGGTGCCCGGCTCCAGCGCGGCCGCCCGGCGGCGGGCGGCCAAGGTCAGCTGCAGGACGAGCGCCTCGTCCCACTTGAGCCGCTCCTCGGCGCGCTCGACGTCCTCCATCGTGGTGGGCCGGTGGATGTCCAGGAGCGCGGCGGCCAGGGGCAGCAGCCCGTGCCGGGCGCGGATCTCCTCCGGCAGCGGGTCGCGCACGAGGTCCCCGAACCCGCCCCCGGCGCCCAGCAGCAGCGTCACCGACTTCTGGATGACCCAGCTGGAGACGTCCTTGCTCGCCGGGTAGATCGGCACGAGCGCCCGCGCCCAGTCGTCCTCGTCCGCGGAGCCGGTGATCAGGTGCATGTCGGGGTGCGCGAACTGCTTCTCCCCGCGGTACTCGCCGACGGTGCCGGCGAACATCCCCCAGGCGTTCGGCTTCAGGTGCGCGTGCCGGTGGTTGAAGAAGACCAGCTTCATCCGGCCGCTGCCATCGCCCACGACCACCTCGGTGAGCGAGCCGCGGCGGTTGCGCATGGGCCGGGTGGTCACGCTCTTCACCTGGGCCAGCACGGTGACCCGGTCGCCCACCTGCACGTCGGCGAGATCGGCCTGCTCGCCCCGCCGGGCGTAGCGGCGCGGGTAGTGGCGCAACAGGTCCAGCACCGTGTGCAGGCCCAGCTGCTCGGCCATCCCGGTCGCGGTCTTGGGTCCGAGCACCTTGCTCAGCGGGGTCCCGAGGGTGACCGCCACCGTCACTCCACCCCGATCTGCAGCGGCGGCGAGACCGGGCCGCCGGCATAGCGGACCACGTCCACGGTGGGGTGCGCCGCGGCCAGGTGGGCGCACACGGTGTCGGCGAGCGCCTCGTCCGAGCCCACGAGCAGGGTGACCATCTCCCCGCCGGCGGACAGCATCCGGTCGAGCAGGTCGCAGGCGACGGCGTCGAGCGCCGGGCCGATGACGACGACGTCGCCCTCCGCGGAGCCCAGCGCGTCACCGGGCCGGCAGAGACCGGCCGAGGTCAGCGCCTGCTGGTCGGCCACGGTGACCTCGGCCCACCGGGTGGCCGCGGCGGCCTCCGCCATGGCGATGACGTCGTCGCCGAAGCGACGGTCGGGGTCGCTGACCGCGCAGGCGGCCAGCCCCTGCACCGGCGAGCGGGTCGGGACGACGCCCACCTCCCGGCCGAGCTCGCGGGCGCGCGCCGCGGCGCGACCCGCCACGGGGACCAGGTCGGCGTCGTTGGGCAGCACGACGGACTCGTGCGCGGACGAGGCGAGGATCTCGTCGAGGACGTCGTCCTCCTGCACGCCCTCGGGACCGCAGACGACCACCCGGACGCCGGCCTCGGCGAACAGCTCGGCGAGCCCGTCGCTGGGGACGACGGCGACGAGCGCGCGCGTGCCGGGGACCGGCTCGGGCGGCCGGACGGGCGCCAGCGGTGTGACGGAGATCTGGTACGGCCGACCGGCGGCGATCCCCGCCTCGATCGCGGCGCCGATGTCGGAGACGTGGACGTGGACGTTCCACTCCCGGCCGGTGGGGGTGTCCACGCCGACGACGACGAGGCTGTCGCCGAGCTCGGCGAGCCGCGCCTGCAGCGTGCCGACGGCCTCCTCGTCGGCGTCGGCGAGCAGGTACTGCACCTCGCTGCCCGGTCCGGGAGGCGGCTGGTGCGGCACGTCCCGCGGGTCGGGCCGGTGGTCGTGCCGGTGGCCGCGCGCCGTGCGGCGGGCCAGCG
>NZ_LWUA01000032.1 GCF_005222955.1 Blastococcus sp. CCUG 61487
CCCGCCGGTGCCGGCCGGGCCGCCTCCTGGGAGCCGGGGTCGCGCCCGACCCGGCGCAGCGGGCCGATCCCGCCCCTGCCCGGCACCGTGCCACCGCGCCCCGGCACGACGCCGTCCGGTCGACGTCCCCGTCCCGCCCCGCGGCCGTCGTCGCCCCGCCGGCGCCGTGTCGTCCGTGCCGCCGTCGCACTGGCCGGCGTCGTGGGCCTGGTCGTGCTGTACCACCTGGGCCTGTACTTCTATGTGGACCAGAAGATCGGTCGGGTCGAGGCGCTGGCGGTCGACGGGCCCGAGATCCTCGCCGCGCCGCTCCAGGAAGCGTCCGAGACCTACCTCGTCGTCGGCACCGACGTGCCCGGTCAGGACGGCGTGGGTTCGGTGACCACCCTGCTGGCGTCGGTGTCGGCCGATGGCGAGCGGGCCGCGCTCGTCGCCCTCCCGCCGAGCGCGCTGGTCGACACCCCGTTGTGCCGGACGGCCGACGGCGAGCTGCGCAGCCCGACGACGGAGGCCTTCGCCCGCTCCCTGCTCGACGGCGGTCCGGCGTGCATGGTGCGCGCGGTCCAGCAGCTGTCCGGTGTCCGGATCGACCACTACCTCGGCGTGCGGCTCGACAAGCTGCCGGGGATGGTCGACGCGCTCGGCGGGGTCCCGATGTGCATCCTGCCGTCGCGCGCCACCGCGTCCGCGGCAGCGCCGCCTCCCGCCGGCCTCTCCGACCTCGACGGCGAGGCGGCCTCCGGCTACCTGCGGCCCGGTGGTGACGGCTCCGACGTCACCGGTACCGCCGTGGCCGAGCGCGCCCAGCGGCTGCTCACCTCGACCCTCCGTGCGGCGATGTCCAGCGACGTGCTGCTCGACCCGCCCAGCCTGACCCGGTTCCTCAGCCGGGCCGCGGATGCGCTGACCGTCGACGAGCAGACGACGCTGGGCGACCTCCGGGCGCTCGCGGACTCGCTCGGGGACGTGTCGGGCGACGAGGTGGTCCGGGTGGGCCTCCCGGTCGCGCAGGCCGGCTACGTCCCCGCCGGGAGCGAGGAGTCCTTCGTGCTGCTCGACGGCGCGGGGGTGCGGACGCTGTTCGACTCGGTCATCGACGGCAGCCGGGTGCCCGAGGGCTTCGCAGTCGAGGCGGAGGCGCCGGCCGAGGAGGGCGCCGTCGAGCAGCCCCCACCGGCCGAGCCGGGCATCGGCGTGCTGCCGCCGGCCGAGGTGGGGCTCGACGTGCTCAACGGGACCGGGACGACCGGGCTGGCCACCCAGGTGGCGGATCTGCTGCGCGCCGAGGGCTTCGTCGTGGACGAGGTCGGCAACGCCGAGGGCACGGTCAGCCAGTCGGTGGTCCGGCACGGCCCGGGCATGGTGGCGCAGGCTCGCACCGTGGCCGCCGCGGTGCCGGGCGCCGTGCTGCAGGCCAGCGACGACATCGGCGAGAGCGTGCAGCTGGTGGTCGGTCCGGGCTTCTCGTCGGTCGTGCCCGTCCCGCCGCCCGCGCCCGCCCCTGTCCCGGAGGCTGTCCCGGAGGTGCCGGATGCCGCCCCGGTGAGCTGCGGCTGATCGCGCCTATCCGAAGCGGCCGGAGATGTAGTCCTCGGTGGCCTTCTGGTCGGGGTTGCTGAAGATCTTCTCGGTCGGGTTGAACTCGATCAGCCGGCCGGGCTGGCCGACGCCGTTGAGGTTGAAGAAGCCGGTGGACTCGCTCACCCGGGCCGCCTGCTGCATGTTGTGCGTGACGATGACGATCGTGTAGTCGTCCTTGAGCTCGGCCATCAGGTCCTCGATGGCCAGGGTGGAGATCGGGTCCAGCGCGGAGCACGGCTCGTCCATCAGCAGCACCTCGGGCTCCACCGCGATGGCGCGGGCGATGCACAGCCGCTGCTGCTGGCCACCGGACAGGCCCGAGCCGGGCCGGTCCAGCCGGTCCTTCACCTCGTTCCAGAGGTTCGCGCCACGCAGCGACTTCTCGACCAGGTCGTCCAGGTCGGCCTTCTTCATCTTCTTGTTGTTGAGCCGGATGCCGGCGGCGACGTTGTCGTAGATCGACATCGTCGGGAACGGGTTGGGGCGCTGGAAGACCATGCCGATCTGCCGGCGCACGTCCACCGGGTCGACGTCGGAGCCGTAGAGGTCCTCGCCGTCCATGACGACCTTGCCCTCGACCCGCGCGCCCGGCAGCACCTCGTGCATCCGGTTGAGCGAGCGCAGGAAGGTCGACTTGCCGCAGCCCGACGGCCCGATGAGCGCGGTGATGCTGCGCGGCTCGATGGAGATGGAGACGTTCTCCACGGCGCGGAAGGCGCCGTAGTAGATGCTGAGGTCGGAGACGTCGATGCGCTTGGCCACGTGTGGTGTCCTCTGGGTCGGGCCCGGTCAGCGACCGGTCTTGGGAGCGAACAGACGGCTGATCAGGCGTGCCACGAGGTTGAGACCCATCACCAGGATGATGAGGATCAGCGCCGCCGTCCAGGCGCGGTCGATCGCGAACTCCGGCGGCACGCCGGGCTGGGTGAGCTGGTAGTAGGCGTAGACGGGCAGGGTCGCCATGCGGCCGTCGAAGGGGTTGAGGTTGGTCGCGTTGGTGATGCCGACGGTGACCAGCAGCGGCGCGGTCTCACCCACGACGCGGGCGATCGCGAGGGTCACCCCGGTGCCCAGGCCGGCGATCGCGGTGGGGATGACGACCTTCACGATCGTCCGCCACTTCGGGACGCCGAGGGCGTAGGAGGCCTCGCGCAGCTCGTTCGGCACGAGCTTGAGGACCTCCTCCGCGGAGCGGACGACGACCGGGATCATCAGCACCGACAGCGCGGTCGCGCCGACGATGCCGAGGCGCACGCCCGGGCCGAGGATCGAGGCGAACAGCGCGTAGGCGAACAGGCCGGCCACGATCGACGGGATGCCGGTCATGACGTCGACCATGAACGTGATCGCGCGCTTGAGTCGCCCGGTGCCGTACTCCACCAGGTAGATCGCGGTGAGCAGGCCGATCGGCACCGAGATCACCGTGGTCAGGGCGGTGATGACCAGCGTGCCGATGATCGCGTGGTACGCGCCGCCCCCCTCGCCCACGACACCGACGAGGGAGTAGGTCAGGAACTCGGTGTCGAGCCGCTTCAGCCCCTGCCTGAGCACCTCGACGACCAGCGAGACCAGCGGCACCATCGCGATGCCGAAGGCGCTGACGACGACGCAGGTGACCAGCCGGTCGGTGGCCCGCCGGGGCCCCTCGACGCGGCGGGAGGCGAGGTACAGGGCGAGCGTGCCGAGGACGACGGTGTAGACGACGACCGTGGCTGCGTTCAGCGCGGTGAGCAGGCCGAGGAGCACCGCGCCGGCCGCGCCGAGCACGAAGCACGCGACAGGGACCCAGCGGGGCAGCCGTCCCCGGCCTGCCGAGACGCCGGCCACGGGGGTCTTCGTGGGGGGCGTGATCAGCTGGCTCATCAGTTGGCTCCGGAGAAATCGGCCCGGCGGTTGACGATCCAGCGCGCCAGTGTGTTGACCAGCAGGGTGATGAGGAACAGCGCCAGCCCGCTGGCGATGAGCGTGTTGACGGCCAGGCCCGAGGACTCGGGGAAGGTCAGCGCGATGTTCGCCGCGATGGTCGACGGGTTGCCGCTGCTGATCAGGTTGAAGGTGATGCCGCCGGAGACCGAGAGCACCAGCGCGATCGCCATCGTCTCGCCCAGGGCGCGGCCCAGGCCCAGCATGGCCCCGCCGATCACGCCCGAGCGGCCGTAGGGGATCACCGTCATCCGGATCATCTCCCAGCGGGTCGCCCCCAGGGCGAGCGCCGCCTCGCGCTGCAGCGCCGGCGTCTGCCCGAACACCTCGCGGGCCAGCGCGCTGATGATCGGCAGGATCATGATCGCCAGGACGAGCCCGGCCGTCAGCATGGTGCGGCCGGTGGAGGAGGTCGGCCCGGCGAACAGCGGGATGAAGCCGAGGTTGTCCTCGAGCCACCGGTAGAACGGCACGAGGGTGGGCGCGAGCCAGGCGATGCCCCAGAAGCCGTACACGATGCTCGGGATCGCGGCCAGCAGGTCGACGACGTAGCCGAGGGCCTGCGCGATCCGCCGCGGCGCGTAGTACGTGATGAACAGGGCGATCGCCACGGCAAGCGGGGTGGCCACCACGAGCGCGATGACGGCGGAGATCAGCGTGCCGAAGATCAGCGGCCCGACGTAGGCGACCAGCCCCTCGCCACCGGGCAGGTCCTCGGCGGGTGCCGTGAGCGCCGGGACGGACTCCAGGACGAGGAAGGCGGCGACCCCGGCCAGGATGACCAGGATCGCGATGCCCGCGGTCCGGGCGCTGCCGGAGAAGATCCGGTCACCGAGCCGGCGGACGGGCCGGTGCTGCTGCTCAGGGGGGTGGGTGGTGGTCACCGCTGCTCCGTCTGCTGGAGGCCGATGGGGGCGCTGCCGGCGGCCGGGTCCGGCCGGCGGGCGTGCGTCAGCCCGGGACGTCGCGCGACGTCCCGGGCTGACGGAGTGGGGTGGTCGATCACCGAGGGGTCAGGCCACCGCGGTGATCGCGTCGATCGCGTCCTGCGCCTGCTCGCGCAGCCCGTCGGAGATCGGCGCGGAACCGGCCGCGTCGGCGGCGGCCTGCTGGCCCTCCTCGCTGATCACGTAGGACATGAAGTCCTGGACCAGGTCGGCGGTCTCCTGGTCCTCGTACTCGATGCAGCCGACGTGGTAGCTGATCAGCACGATCGGGTACTCGCCGGAACCGGTGGTGTCGCGGTTCAGCTCGATGGCGAAGTTGTACTCGCCCTCGTCGCCGGCGCGCTCGCTGTTCTCGACCACGGCGGCCGCTGCCTCGGCAGTGGGCGTGACGAACTCGTCCCCCACGCGGATGTTGGCCACCCCGAGGTCGCCGGCCTGGCTGAGGTCGGCGTAGCCGATCGAGCCGTTGCCCGCCTTGACCGCGCTGACCACGCCCGAGGTGCCCTGCGCGGCCTCGCCACCGGAGACGGCCCAGTCACCCGAGGGCTCGTGCGGCCACGCGTCGCCGGCCGCGGCGGCCAGGTACTCGGTGAAGTTCTCGGTGGTGCCGGACTCGTCGGACCGGTTGACCGGCGTGATGGCCTGGTCGGGCAGCGTGGCGTCCGGGTTGTCGGCGGCGATCGCCGGGTCGTTCCAGTTCGTGATCTTCTGGTCGAAGATGCCGGCGACCGTCTCGGGGGAGAGGTTCAGCTCCTCGACGCCCTCGAGGTTGTAGACGACCGCGATGGGCGAGATGTAGTTCGGCAGCTGGAAGACGCCGCTGTCGCCGCAGCGCTCGGTCGCCTCGGCGAGCTCGTCCTCCTTGAGCGCGGAGTCCGTCCCGGCGAAGTCGGTGCCGCCGGCCAGGAATTGCGACCGGCCGCCACCGGAGCCGACCGGGTCGTAGTTGACGGTGACGTCGGGCTGGACGCTGGAGTAGCCGGCCGCCCACCCCTGCATGGCCGCCTGCTGGGCGCTGGCGCCGGCGCCGACGAGCTCGCCCCTCAGGCCGTTCCCGGAGTCGTCGCCTCCGTTGCTGCTCCCGGACTCGTTGGCGGCGCCGCACGCGGTGAGCGCGAGGGTGGTGGCCAGCGCCACCGACAGGGTGGTGGCGCGCGACTTCGTGCTGAGCTTCAACTCTGAGCCTCTCGACCGAGCCCGTGACCGGGCAGCGATGAACCGTCGCGAAGGACGCTAGGGAGCCGAGGTGGACGAATCCGGCGGCGGAGGTGAACGGCGGGTGAATGCTCCTCGAGCGGGGGGGCACGGAGGGTGGGCCAGGCCACATCGACTCGGCGAACGGTGGCGTGGCGGCCTGTTCATAACGGTCCGGTAACGGTACGCACGGGGGTTGCGCAGCCGACTGCCCCCACCGTCAGGCGGGTTCCCGGTGCCAGGAGACGTCGACAGCGGAGCGGGTGAACCCCCGGCTCTCGTACAGCCGGACGGCGGCCGCGTTGTCCTCCTCGACGTAGAGGAGCACCTCGTCCAGGCCGCGGCCGCGCAGGTGGGCCAGCCCCAGCTCGGTCAGCGCGGCACCGAGCCGCAGGCCCTGGGCATCCGGGTCGATGCCCAGGACGTAGATCTCGCCGACCGGCTCGGGTCCGGCGTCCCCGGCCGGGTGCACCTTGGTCCAGTGCGAGCCGAGCAGGGTTCCGCCGTCGTCGGGATCGCCCCGCCAGGCCATGAGGAACCCCGCCGGGTCGAACCACGGCTCGGCCTGCCGGAGCTCCAGGTCCGCCCGGGTCATCCGGCCCTGCTCGGGGTGCCAGGCGAAGGCGCGGGCGTTCACCCGCAGCCAGGCCTCCTCGTCGCGGCCCGGGCGGAACGGCAGCACCCGGACGTCGCCGGGTAGTTCGGGCCGCGGAGCGGGGTCGACACCGTCCAGCGGCATCCGCATCTGCAGCAGCACCCGGGCGCGCTCGAAGCCGTGCGGCGCCAGCAGCTCCGCGGAACCCGGTAGGTCGCCGTGCGCCCACACGTCCAGCGGCCGGTCACCCGCCACCTCCAGCAGCTGCCGGAGCAGCGCGCGGCCGTGTCCCCGCCGGCGCCGGTCCGGGTGCACGGCCCCCTCGGCGGAGCCGTCGTCCAGGCGTGCGTAGCCGGCGAGGCCGCCGTCGTCGGCGCGGACCACGAGGTCGGTGCCGCCGGGTGCGCGGTGCTGGAGCCGCAGGCGGGCGTCCTCGGACACCGGCTGCACGCCGTCGGCCGCCGCGGCGGCCTCCAGCAGCGCGAGCACCTCGGGTACGTCGACGTCGCTGCTCACCCGGTCATCAGACCAGCTCGGCGTCGGTCCTGTCCTCCGCGGGGGCGGCGGTGGCGTCGGCCGCCTGCTTGTCGAGCTTGTAGCCGACGTTGCGCACGGTGCCGATCAGCGACTCGTGCTCGATGCCCAGCTTGGCTCGCAGCCGCCGCACGTGGACGTCGACGGTGCGGGTGCCGCCGAAGTAGTCATAGCCCCAGATCTCCTGCAGCAGCTGCGCCCGGGAGAAGACCCGTCCCGGGTGCTGGGCCAGGTACTTGAGGAGCTCGAACTCCTTGTAGGTCAGGTCCAGCGGGCGGCCGCGCAGCTTGGCGGAGTAGCTGTGCTCGTCGATGACCAGCTCGCCGGCCTGGGTGACCGCGCTGTCGGCGCCGTCGGCGGGCGGCGCCGCGGCGAGCCGACGGGCGGTGGCCCAGCGGAGCCGGGCGTCGACCTCGGCCGGCCCGGCGGTGTCCAGCAGGACGTCGTCGACACCCCAGTCCGCCGACAGCGCGACCAGGCCGCCCTCGGAGAGGACGGCGACCAGCGCTGCCGCCACGCCGGTCGTGGACAGCAGGCTGCACAGCGCCCGCGCGCCGACGAGGTCGTGGCGGGCGTCGACGAGCACGACGTCGCCCGACTCCCCGTCGAGCAGGCTGGACAGCTCGGGCGCGACCACGTCCACCTGGTGACCGAGCAACCCCAGGGCGGGCAGCACCTCGGTCGTCGCCTGCCGCGCCGCCGTCATGAGCACGAGCCGCATGTCGTCTCCTCGAGGTCTCCCACGACGCGCAGCCGTGGTGGGCCGTCGACGACGCTGTCGAGGTGAGGCAGCACGATAGCCGACGGCGGCCCGGCGGCGCCCGTGCCTCCCCCCGTGCTGGGGACCGGCGGCGGCACGCCCACCCCGCTCGTCGCGCGGTTCGGACGGTCGACGTCTGCCACCATCGACCCGTGACCAGCACCGCTCCGACGTCCTCCCTGGCGGCACGGGAGCACCACCTGCCGGCGGCGGCGTGCGCGGTGGTGGCAGTGGCCCTCCTCGTGGGGTTGCCCGAGGTGCTCGACCAGACGGGGCGGCTGGCCGCGGTGCTCGTGGTGCAGCTCGGGCTGGTGCTCTGCTGGGTGCTCGCCACCGGCAGCCAGGGCTTCTCCGGCTCGCTCGCGGTGGGCGCAGCGGCCGCCGTCGCCGCGGACCTCGCGCTCGTCCTGCCCGAGGATCCCGAACTCGGCTCGCTGCTGGCCGTGTTCGGCGTCGGCTTCCTGGCCGTGGTGCTGCAGCAGATGCTGCGCCGGCCGCCGCGACAGGACCTGGTCGCCCACCTGTCGGGCTCGGTGCTCCTCCTGGTCGCGGTCACCGCCCTGGGCTCCCTGCTGCTGCTCGGCGGCACCGAGGCCGGCGCCGAGCGGGCCCTGGTGGCGCTGGTGGCCGTGGGCGCGGCGCTGGTCGTGGGGCACCTGGTCGATCTCGTCGTGCCCCGGCCGCGGCTGGCCGACGGCGTGCCGCGCGGACTCCTCGGCCTGGTCGTGGCGGTCCTGGCCGGCGTCGGGGCGGCGTACCTGGCCGCCACGACCGGGGACGCCCTCGACGCGCAGCGCTCGCTCGTCCACGGCCTGCTGATCGGCGGCGTGGCGGCGGTGTCGGGTGTGGTGGCCAGCTACCTGGTGGTCGAGGCGACGACGCCCGCCGAGGAGGACGAGGACGAGGACCAGCGGTGGTCCCCCCTGATCCTCCCGGTGATCCAGGTGGCGCTCCCGCTGGCCGCCTGCGCACCGCTGGCCGTGGCTCTGCAGTCGGCCCTGTGAGGGCACTCCTCGTCACCGTCGTCCTGCTCGCCGGTGTGCTGCTGCTGGCCGACCGGGTGGCGGTCGGCATCGCGGAGAACCGCATCGCCGGCGAGCTCGCGGACAGGGGAGGGCTGGTCGGCGAGCCCGACGTCGACATCGGCGGGTTCCCGTTCCTCACCCAGGCGCTCTCCGGGCGCTACGACGACGTCCGCCTCTCCCTGGCCCCCGGCCAGCTCGCCGAGACGCCGGACACCCGGGCCGATGTGGCGCTGCGCGGCGTGCGGCTGCCGCTGTCCGACGTGCTGTCCGGCTCTGTGCGGCAGGTCCCGGTGGACCGGATCGACGGCACCGCCACGATCTCCTACGACCTGCTCGCAGCGCAGCTCGGCGGGGACGCGCGCATCGAGCCGGAGGGCGAGGGCCTGCGGGTCAGCCGGACCGTGGAGGTGCTGGGCTACACGCTGCCCGTCTCCGCGGCCGGCACCGTCTCGCTGGACGGCGACGAGCTGGTCATCGACGTCGAGCAGGCGTCCGGCGCGGGCGTCGAGATCCCGGGCTTCCTGGTGCGCCAGGTGAGCGACCTGCTCGACCTGCGCTACACGGTCGCCCTGCCCTTCGGGCTGCAGCTGACCGACGTCGCGCCCGCCGCGGACGGCGTCGAGGTGCGGGTCGAGGCGACCGATGCGGTGCTGAGCGCCGAGTAGCCGCCCCGCCGCCGTGGAATACCCGACCGGACCGATCGGGTTGCGCAGGTCGATGGAGACGGTCGGGATCACCGTGCTCGCCCTGGCGCTGGCCGCCACGGCGCTGGCGGTGTGGTGGCAGCGCACCCGGGACGGCGCTGTCCGCTCCCGTCCTCGGGAGGAGGAGCGGATGGCTGCGGACACGGCGGCGTTCGAGCGGCTCGGGGTGTGCCCCGGCGATGCCGAGCTCACCGTCGTCCAGTTCTCCACCGCCTTCTGCGGCCCCTGCCGGGCGACCAAGGCGCGGCTGGCCCAGCTGCAGACCACCCGGCCCGACCTCGCCGTGGTGCAGGTCGACGCCGAGAGCCATCTCGACGAGGTGCGCGCGCTGGACGTGCGGCGCACGCCGACGCTCTTCTACCTGGACAGGTCCGGAGCCGTCGTGGGCCGCAGCAGCGGGGCGCCGCGGCCCGACGAGCTCACCGCCCTGGTGGATGCGCACGTGGGGGTCGCCCGGTGATCCGCTACCCTCGCGCCGTGGGCATCCTGCTGACCTCGCGCCGCACAGTTGACCTGTGCCGCGTCGGCAGCTGCCTGTGTCCGACCTTCTGAGGTCGGCACCCGACCGACCAGACGCGCCCCGTCCGCCGTCCGAAGGTCCTCTCTCCGCAATGACTGCACCCCTGTCTCTCGTCGACGTGCGTGCCCCCCGGTTCGCCGCGGCGGTCACCTCGCTCGTCCTCGCCGTCGCGCTGCTCACCGGCAGCGGCTGGCTGGTCGCCGCCCAGGCCGTCGTCTTCGCCATCGGCGCGGCGGCCGGCCTGCGCTTCTCGCCGTACGGCCTGCTGTTCCGCACCCTCGTCGCCCCCCGGCTGGGCCCGGTCCGCGACCGCGAGCCCGAGGCGCCGCCGCGGTTCGCCCAGCTCGTCGGCCTGCTGTTCGCCGTCGTGGGGGCTGCGGGCTACCTGCTCGGCGCGCCGCTGCTCGGCGCCGTCGCCACCGGCCTCGCCCTCGTGGCGGCCCTGCTCAACGCGGCCACCGGCTTCTGCCTGGGCTGCGAGCTCTACCTCACCGTCCGGCGGGCGCTGCCCGCCCGCACCGCCTGACCGAACACCCGACCCCGCACGACCGAACACCACACGACCGAACACCACACGACCGAACACAAGGAGCCATTCCCATGAGCCGCAACGACGTGCTCGTCACCGCCGACTGGGTCCAGGAGAACCTGGGCCAGCCGGGCATCGTCCTCGTCGAGGTCGACGAGGACACCAGCGCCTACGACGGCGGCCACATCGAGGGCGCGGTCAAGCTGGACTGGAAGCAGGACCTCCAGGACCCGCTGCGCCGCGACTACCTCGACAAGTCCGCCTTCGAGGCGCTGCTGTCGGCCAAGGGCATCAGCAACGACGACACCGTGATCCTCTACGGCGGCAACAACAACTGGTTCGCCGCCTACGCGTACTGGTACTTCAAGATCTACGGCCACCGCGACGTGAAGCTCATGGACGGCGGCCGCAAGAAGTGGGAGCTCGACGGCCGCCCGCTGTCGAAGGACGACGTCCAGCGCCCCGCCACCGACTACAAGGCGTCCGAGCCCGACCTGTCGATCCGCGCCTTCCGCGACGAGGTCGTGGCCGCGATCGGCAACCAGAACCTCGTCGACGTGCGCTCGCCCGACGAGTTCTCCGGGAAGATCCTCGCCCCGGCGCACCTGCCGCAGGAGCAGTCGCAGCGGGCCGGCCACGTGCCCACCGCGATCAACATCCCGTGGAGCAAGGCCGCCAACGAGGATGGCACGTTCAAGAGCGACGAGGAGCTGGCTGCGCTCTACGGCGAGCAGGGCTTCGACGACAGCCGGGACACCATCGCCTACTGCCGGATCGGCGAGCGCTCGAGCCACACCTGGTTCGTGCTCAGCGAGCTGCTCGGCAAGAAGAACGTCAAGAACTACGACGGCAGCTGGGTCGAGTACGGCTCGCTCGTCGGCGTCCCGATCGAGAAGTGAGCTGACCCATGTGCGGAGCACCGAAGCAGGGCGGCACCCTCGCGGGGATCGACCTGAGCACGCAGACAGTGATCCAGGGCCAGGTCTGGCACGACGGGGCGCCGGTGGCCGGCGCCTACGTGCGCCTGCTGGACGGCACCGACGAGTTCACCGCCGAGGTGGTCACCAGCCCCGAGGGTGAGTTCCGGTTCTTCGCCGCCCCCGGCACCTGGAAGGTCCGGTCGCTGGCCTCGGTCGGCAAGGGCGAGCGGTTCGTCGATGCCGAGGTCGGCCTCAACGAGACGACCGTCGTCCTCGACTGACGAGAGACCCCCTCCGCCCACCTCCCTGCTCTCGGGGTGGGACCCGGGAGGGGCCTAAGCGATCCCCGGAGGCAGCCGGTTCGGCCCCGCCTCCGGGGGTCGCGGCCTGTCCTCGGGATAGGTGCGCACGGCGACGACCGCGACGTCGTCCTGTCCGGCGTCCGGGACCAGCCGGGCGAGCACCGTGTCGAGCAGCTCGTCCAGCGGCTTGCCGCCCAGGTCCCGGAGGCTCCCCTGCAGCCGGACCATGCCCTCGTCGAGGTCGCTGTCCCGGCGCTCGACCAGGCCGTCGGTGACCAGCAGGAGGGTGTGCCCGTCCTCGAGGTCGACGGCGTGGTCGCGCCGGGCCGCTGCGGGGTCCACGCCGAGCATCAGGTCCGGTTGCGTCTCCAGGACCTGCGACGTCCCGTCCGGGGCGAGCAGGACGGGCGGTACGTGACCGGCGTTGCTCCAGCGGAGCACCCGGCGGCCGGCTACCGGCGCGTCGGGACGACGCTCGATGCGGGCGAGAACCGCGGTGGCCAGCGTCGCCACCGCCAGCCCGTGCGCCGTCCTGTCGACCCGGGACAGGGTCGCGGCGGGTGGCTCGTCGTTGTCGAACGCCAGCGCACGCAGCAGCCCGCGCAGCTGGCCCATCGCCGCGGCGGCCGCGCTGCCGTGACCGACGACGTCACCGATGGCGAGCATCGTGGCGCCGTCCGGCTGCAGGAAGGCGTCGTACCAGTCGCCGCCCACCTGGGCGAGATCCCCGGCGGGTTGGTAGCGGACGGCGACGTGCAGGTGGTCGGGCTCGGGAGGTGGGGTGAGCAGTGCCTGCTGCAACCTGTCGGACAGCGCCCGCGCCGCGGCGGCCTCCTGGGCCAGCCGGTCGATCTCGGCCGCCTGCTGCGCCGCCGCGCGGCGCTCGGTGAGGTCGCGGAAGGACACGACCACGCCGCTCACCCGCCCGTCCTCCACGGTCGGGACGGCGATCAGCTCGACGGGTACCGCGCTGCCGTCCTTGCGCCAGAACACCTCGTCGTCGGCCACCACCGTGCGGCCGTCGTGGAGGGCCCGCCAGACGGGGCACTCCTCGCGGGGGTACGGGCTGCCGTCGGCGCGGTGGTGGTGCAGGAGGGCGTGCTGGTCCTCGCCCTTCTGATCAGCGGGCGGATACCCGGTGATGCGAACGGCGGACGGGTTGACGAACTCCACCCGGCCCTCGGTGTCCAGCCCGTAGATGCCGTCGGCGACGTTGGCCAGGACCCACTCGTAGCGGGCGATCGCGCGTGCGAGCTCCTCCTCCGGCGTCCGCACGCGTACCTCCGTTCCGCCCCGGCCGTGCCGTCCGCCGCGTCGGTGCGCCGGTGCGCCGGTTGCCGCCCGGAAGCCTAGCTGCGGACCTCGTCCACCTCCGGTGAGCGCCGGCGCCGGTGGCGGACCTGCCACACGAGCGAGAGGACCGCCGCGACCGCCAGCGCGGCGCCACCACCCCAGGTGGCGGCGTCGTAGATGGCCTCGCCCGGGTCGCCCGCCGGGAGGGCGGCGACGGTGCCGGTGACGGCGGCCACGGTGCCGAGCAGCACCCACGGCCACCGGCGTCCGGGCGGGCCGCAGGGGCGGGGTGGCGTGCGGCGCCACCACAGGACCAGCCAGCCGAGCAGGACCAGGCCGCCGACGACGCTGAGCAGGTACTGCAGCCAGCGGTACCCGGGCATGACCCCCCACTGCTCGGCCAGCGCGGGGAAGACCTCGGGCCCCCACCGGCCCCGGTGGGTGAACTCGTCCCAGAGCACGTGCGTGGCCGCGCCCACCGCGAACGCGAGCAGGGTCCAGCCGACCCGCGCCGGGGAGGCGAGCCGGGCGCGCAGCCCGAGCGGCACGGTGGTCAGCCGCGCCCGCAGCGCCGCCGGAGCGGCCCGCACCGCCGGCCGGGCCAGCAGCCCGTGCCACACCGCCCACGCGGTGAACGCGAGGACCACGTTCGTGGTGACGACGGCGGCCGCCGTGTGCGTCGGCCAGCGCTGCTCGACCGGCAGGTAGAAGAGCAGGTCGGGGGCGACGCTGCCGGCGACGAGCGCTGAGGCGGGCAGCGGGGTGCGCAGGAACGGCAGGACCGCCGCCGCGTGGCTCGGGGTGAACGGCATTCACGAACTGGGCAGCGGAGCGGTCACCCCTCGATGATGCCCCTCCCTCGAGTTGATCATCGTCTCGGTGCTCGCCGGCCCGCCGTGTCCTGCCGTGTCGCGGGCACCCGGACGATGATCAACTCGGGAGGGCGCGGCCGGCACCGCGCGAGCCGGGTCGGCGCCGCGTCACTACCGTGGCGGCCATGTTTGCTGCGTGGGTCCTGGCCGGCCTCGCTGCGCTGGCCGCGGTCTCGTGCGGTGTCGGCGCCGCGCGCCTGGCCCGCCGTCCGCGGACGGCCCGGCGATGAGCGGCGAGACGGAGCTGCCGGTTCCCGACACCGCCGACGTCCGCAGTGGGCCGGAGGTCTCCGACGCCCTGCTCTCGGTGCTGCCGCTGCTCGGCGAGTGGCACGGGGAGGGCGTCCTGGCCGGCGACGTGGCCGGCGCCGACGCCGACGTGAGGTTCGGCCAGTGGGTGCGGTTCAGCCACGACGGCCGGGGCTTCCTCGCGTACGACTCCCGGACCTGGCGGCTCACCGACGACGGGCAGATCGTGGGGCCCGCGGCCCGCGAGACCGGTTTCTGGCGGCCCCGCGGTGACGGTGACGAGGTGGAGCTGCTCGTGGTCGGTGCGGACGGCGTCCTGGAGCTCTACGTCGGCGCCGCCCGGACGACGACGAGCTGGGAGCTGGCCACCGATGTCGTCACCCGCACCCCCGACGCACCCGAGGTGACCCGCGCGGTGCGCCTCTACGGCATCGTCGAGGGTGCGCTCATGTACGCCGTCGACCGCGCCGTGGGTGAGGCCCCGCTGCGACCGACGATGTCCGCCCGGCTGGAGAGGATCCGATGACCGCCACCCCGACGAGCCCGCCGTCCACGCCCCGGCAGGTGGCCGACGCCTACGTCGCCGCGCTCTGCGAGCAGAACCCGCTGCTGGCGACGCACCTGGGCGTGGCGCCCGACGAGGACCGGTTGCCCGACCTCTCCCCGGAGGGGATCGCCGCCGAGACGGCCCTGGTCCGCGACACCCTGGCCGAGCTCGACCGGGTGCTGGCCGCGGACCCGGCGCTGGACGACGACCCGCTGGAGCGGCGTTGCGCCCGACTGCTGCGCGAGCGGCTGACCGCCGACCTCGACGCGGACGCGGCCGGGGAGAGCTACCGGTCGCTCAACATCCTGTTCTCCCCCGTCCACTCGATCCGCCAGATCTTCAGCCTGATGCCGTCGGCGACCGACGAGGACTGGGCGGTGATCGCCCGCCGCATGGCCCGCGTCCCCGAGGCCTACCGCGGATACCGGGCCACCCTGGAGGAGGGCGCGCGGCGCGAGCTGCTGGTGGCGCCGCGCCAGGTGCGCACGGTGGTCGAGCAGCTCGACGAGTGGCTGGCCGGCCCGTACTTCGCCTCGTTCGTCGGCGCGGGACCCGAGGGCCTGCAGAACGAGCTGCAGGCGGCCGCCACGGCCGCCGACGCCGCGGTGGCCGAGATGCGCGACTACCTGCGCGACGAGTACGGCCCGCGCGCCGAGGGCGTGCCCGACGCCGTCGGCCGCGAGCGGTACGCGATGGCCGTCCGCCGCTGGACCGGCTCGGACCTCGGTCCGGACGGCGGGCTCGAGGAGGCCTACGCCTGGGGATGGGCCGAGCACAAGCGGATCCTCGCCGAGCAGCGGATCGAGGCCGACCGCGTGCAGGCCGGCGCGACGCCGATGGAGGCGATGCGGCTCCTGGCCACCAGCGGCCCGGCGGTCGAGGGCGTCGAGGAGATCCGCGTCCGGCTGCAGGCGATGATGAACGAGGCGATCGCCGAGCTGGACGGCACGCACTTCGACCTGGCCGAGCCGATCCGGCGGGTCGAGGCGATGATCGCGCCGCCCGGCAGCGCCGCGGCGCCGTACTACACGCGGCCCTCGCAGGACTTCTCCCGGCCGGGCCGGACCTGGCTGCCCACGCTGGGGCGCACCCGGTTCCCGCTGTGGGACCTGGTGTCGATCTGGTACCACGAGGGCGTTCCCGGCCACCACCTGCAGCTCGCGCAGTGGGCCTACGTCGCCAAGCAGCTGTCGACGTACCAGACCTCGGTGGGCTCGGTGAGCGCGAACGCCGAGGGCTGGGCGCTCTACGCCGAGCGGTTCATGGACGAGCTCGGCTACTTCCGCGACCCGGGCACCCGGCTGGGGTTCCTCGACGCCCAGCAGCTGCGCTCCGTGCGCGTGGTCATCGACATCGGCATGCACCTGCAGCTGCCGATCCCGGACGACGCCGAGGGCGCGCTGGCCGAGCACCGCGGGCAGCCGTGGATCCCAGACCTGGCGCGGGCCTTCCTGGGCGAGAACTCCGGCGCGGCGCTGGCCTTCCTCGACAGCGAGCTGGTGCGCTACCTGGGGATCCCGGGGCAGGCGATCGGCTACAAGCTCGGGGAGCGGGCGTGGCTGGCCGGCCGGGAGAAGGCCCGCCAGGCGCGCGGGGACGCCTTCGACCTGAAGGCGTGGCACATGGCCGCGCTCTCCCAGGGGTCGCTGGGTCTCGACGACCTCGAGGCCGAGCTCGCCCAGCTCTAGCTGCTGCGTCCGGGGCCGTCCGGGGCGTCGTACGGCAGCGGGTTCACCGGGTCGGCGTCCCAGGTGACGCGCTGGTCGGGCGGCACGGCCGCGGCCTCGAGCCCGGCCGTGGTCAGCAGGTCGGTGACGCAGGCCGCCGAGCCGCCCACGTAGGTGGTCACCAGGTCGATGTCGGTGGCCACGAACCAGGCACGGTCGGCCGGCCACCACAGCGACGCGCTCTGCTCGCTGGGCTCCTCCGCCAGGTTCGCCGCTGCGAGGTCGAGCGGTCCGCGCAGCAGCCAGTGCTCCCGCGCGGGAAGGTCGAGGGTGGGCGCGTCGGCGACGACGGTCCCCCACCCGGACCAGACGCCGAAGACGACGTCGTCGGGGCTCGTGGTGTGCCGGCGGAGCACGTCGATCAGCGGCCCGGCCACGGTCACCGGGAGGTGGCCGCGCGCCGGCGCCTGCTCCCACAGGGGTGACTGGTCGGCCTCGTCGAAGAAGTCCATCGACCCGGTGATCGACCCCCACTCCATCGCGGGGTGGGCGACCGTCCGGTTGGCGGCGGCGACCTGCGCCCAGCGGACGTCCACGTCGTCGTCGCCGACGTAGTGGACGGCGGGGTGGAAGACGCGGGCGTACCCGTCGAAGACGACGGGGACGAGCGAGCCGACGACGTGCTCGCCGAAGGGGCGCAGCGCGGGGGCGATCCAGGCCCCCGGGGAGACGTCGACCTCGAGGGGACGCCCGGCGAAGTGCACGGGCTCGAACCTACCCAGGGAACGGACAACCCCCGGGCTGCTCCGCGGCGCCCACCCTCGGGAGAGGAGGCAGCACGCGGGCCGACTGGACAAATGTCGGCGGCCCGGGGGTCGGGTGACTGTCCGGTTCTCGCTCGCCGCCGTACGACGGACGGGCGATCTGCCGTCGCCCAGGCTCCGCCGCGAATGCGCAGAGCCTGAACGGGCGGCCCATCTGGACGGCGGCTAGCGGACAGCCACCTCACGAGTCCTGTAGCTCATCAAGTTACGGACCACCTCCTCTCTCGTGTACGAGGACGGTACGTCGGCGCCGAGAGCTCCGGCAACCGAGAAAATCAGCCGTCGGCGAACGGCCTGGTCGGGCGGCCGGGGGGCGGTGCCCCGCGCCAGTCCGGGTCGTGCTCGGCCTCGTCGTCGACGGTCGGCCAGTTCGCCGGCGGAGGGCCGATGTCCTCGGGCAGCTCGTAGACGTCGGGGATCCCGTCGGCATCGACGTCGACCAGCTCCTCGGCGGCGATCGCCCGGTACCGGCGGTTGCGTAGCCGGAGGATCACCGCGGCGATCGCGGCCGCGAGCAAGGTGCCCGCGAGGATGCCGACCTTCGCGTGGTCGTAGCTCTCGCTCTCCGCGCCGTAGGCCAGCTCGGTGATGAGCAGGGAGACGGTGAAGCCCATCCCGCCGAGCAGCGCGAGACCCACGACGTCGGGCCAGCCGAGGTCCTCGTCCAGCTCCGCGCGGGTGAAGCGGGAGACCAGCCAGGTGGCGCCGGTGATGCCGATCGCCTTGCCGGCGACCAGCCCGACGATGATGCCGATCGCGATGCTGTCGCCCAGCGACTCGCCCAGACCGGACAGGCCGCCGATCGCGACCCCGGCGGAGAAGAACGCGAACACCGGGACCGCGAAGCCGGCCGACAGCGGACGCAGCCGGTGCTCGAAGTGCTCGGCGAGCCCCGGCCCGGCGTCCGGTCCACCGGCAGCCTCGCTGCGGACGACGGGCACGGTGAAGGCCAGCAGCACGCCCGCGACGGTGGCGTGCACGCCCGACTCGTGCATGAGTGCCCAGGTGAGCGCGGCCAGTGGCAGCAGCAGCCACCAGGAGCGGATCCGGCGCTGCACCAGGAAGCCGAACAAGGCGAGCGGCAGGAGGGACAGCAGCAGGGCCGGAACGTTCACCGCCGCGGTGTAGAAGACCGCGATGACCGCGATCGCCAGCAGGTCGTCGACCACGGCCAGGGTGAGCAGGAAGGTGCGCAGCGCGGTGGGCAGGTGGGTGCTGATCACGGCGAGGACGGCGAGCGCGAAGGCGATGTCGGTGGCCGAGGGGATGGCCCAGCCGCGCAGCGCCCCGTCGGGCCCGCCGAGGTTGATCAGCACGAAGAACAGCGCCGGGACCGCCATCCCGCCGACGGCGGCGGAGATCGGCAGGGCCGCGCGCCGCGGGTCGCGGAGGTCACCGGCGACGAACTCGCGCTTGAGCTCCAGCCCCGCGACGAAGAAGAAGATCGCCAGCAGGCCGTCGGCCGCCCAGGTGCCCAGCGTCAGGTCGAGGTTCAGCGCGGCGGGCCCGACCCGCGTGTCCCGCAGCGACTCGTAGGCCTCTGCCCAGGGCGAGTTGGCCCAGATCAGCGCGATCAGGGCGGCGACCAGCAGCAGCGCCCCACCGACGGTCTCCCTGCGGAGGACGGTGGCGATGCGCTGCGCCTCGGGCCACGAACCGCGGCCCAGCAGGCGCGTCGAGGGGGGCTTGGTCACGGGGGCGGCTCCGAAGCGGGGATCGACGAAGGAACTGCCGACCAGACTTCCCGGCGCACCGTCGGGCCACGCTACCCGTCGAGCAGCTCCCGGATCCGGGACGTCAGCCCCGTGTCCCCGCGCCGCACGCCGTCGACCGTGTGCACGCGCACGGCGCCGCGGACTCCGGAGAGCAGCCAGACGGCGTCGGCGGCGTGCAGGTCGTCGACGGTGCCTGCGGTCCGCGCCGTGGGCCAGCCGGCCGCTTCCGCCCGCTCGAAGAGCCGGGCCACCGTGGTGCCCGCCAGGATCCCGGTCTCCAGGGGTGGGGTGTGCAGCGATCCTCCGGCCGCCCAGACGACCGTCGACGTCGGGCCCTCGAGCAGCCGCCCCTCGAGCGAGGTGAGGACGACGTCGTCGGCACCGGCCCGGGCGGCGTGCCGGTAGGCGGCCATGTTCACCGCGTAGCTCAGCGTCTTGGCGCCACCCAGCAGCCACGGCGCCCGCGCGCGGAAGTCCGCCGGCACCCCGAGGCAGAGGCTGACGACCGAGACGCCGTCGGCCCGCTGCCGGAGCGTCTCGGCGGGCACGGGAGCGAGCAGCGCCAGCGCGGTGGGTGGGGCGCCGTCCCCGGGGCCGCGGGTGAGCAGCAACCGCAGCACGCCCTCGGTCGCGGCGGGCCAGCCGGACACGACCGCGTCGACCAGGGCGCGCCAGGCGTCGTCGCCGGGGGAGGGGATCTCCAGCAGCTCCGCCGACCGGGCCAGCCGGGCCAGGTGCGCGGCGAGGTGCGGCGTCGCGCCGTCGACGACCGCCACCGACTCGAAGGCGCCGTCCCCGCGCACCAGGCCCTGGTCCGCGGCGGTCACCACCGGTTCGCCGGCCGGGACGGTGACGGCCCGGCCGTCCCGCCAGATCGCGACGCTGCGCTGCTCGGTCACCGGTCCAGCCTGCCCGACGGCGGGCATAGGGTCGCGGCATGGGGCACGACGGCCAGGCGGCAACGGGCGGAACGGGCGAGGGCGCGCATGCCGACGTCGCCGCACCGCTCGCCGAGCGGCTCCGCGAGCACGGGCTGCGCCTGACGCCGCAGCGCCGCCGGGTGCTCGCCGCCGTCGCCGCGCTCGAGCACGCCACCCCGGAGGCGATCGGGGCGCGGCTGCGCGACGAGGCCGGTCCCGGAGGCACCGCACCCGACGCCTCGACGATCTACCGGAACCTGGAGCTGCTCGAGCGGCTGGGCCTGGTGTGGCACACCCACCTGGGGAAGGGCGCGCCGATCTACCACGCCGCCGAGCACCCGCACCCGCACGTCGTCTGCGCCTCCTGCGGCGAGATCGCCTCCGCCGCGCCGGACCTGCTCGACGCGGCGGCGGAACGACTGGCGGCCGAACTGGGTTTCACCGTGGACGTGGGTCACGTCGCCCTGTCCGGAACCTGCCGGACGTGCCGTGAACGAGCTGGATCGGAGCCATCGTGAGATCACCCCTGCTGTCCCGCCCGGGCGCCGTCGCCGTCGAGGAGCCCGCGGAGACCGCCCGCATCGTGGCCGCCCACTATGGCGACCCGCTGCGCGAGCAGCGGCTGCTCGCCGAGGGCGCGGGGCTGGTCGACCGCAGCGACCGCGACGTGCTCGCCGTCCCCGGCGCCGACCGGCTCTCCTGGCTGCACAGCCTGACCAGCCAGCACCTCGAGCGGCTGGGCGACGCCAGCGGCAGCGAGGCGCTGGTGCTCTCCCCGAACGGGCACGTCGAGCACCACCTCGTGCTGGCGGAACTGGACGGCACGACGTGGGCCGACGTCGAGCCCGGCACCGGCGCGGCCCTGCTCGGCTTCCTCGAGAAGATGCGCTTCATGCTCCGCGTCGAGCCCCGGCTCGAGCCGGACCACGCGGTGCTCTCGCTGGTCGGCCCGCGGGCGCTCGAGGTGCTCGGTGCGGCCGGCCTCCCCGCGCCGGCGGTCGAGCACGCGGTCGAGTCCCTGGCCGAGGGCGGCTTCGCGCGGCGGATGCGCCCGATCGGCGACGGCGGCGCGCTCGTCATCGACCTCGTCGTGCCGCGAGACCAGGTCGGCGCGCTCGCCGACCGGCTGCTCGCCGCCGGCGCCGGCCTGGCCGGGCTGACCGCCTACGAGGCGCTGCGCGTCGAGGCCCGCCGCCCCCGGCTGGGCCTGGACAGCGACCACCGCACCATCCCCAACGAGCTGGAATGGCTCACCAGCGCCGTCCACCTGGACAAGGGCTGCTACCGCGGTCAGGAGACCGTCGCCCGGGTGCACAACCTGGGCCGCCCGCCCCGCCGGCTGGTGCTGCTGCACCTCGACGGGGTCAGCGAGGACCTCGCCGAGCCGGGGACGCCGGTCACCGCCGGAACCCGCGCGGTCGGGCGGCTCGGCACCGTCGCGCGGCACCACGAACTGGGCGTCATCGCCCTGGCGCTGGTCAAGCAGTCGGTCACGCCCGACACCGCCCTGACGGTGGGCGGATCGGCCGCGGCGATCGACCCCGACGACGTGGTGGACGAGATCGACGACACCCGGGCCGCGGCGCGCGACAGGATCCGCGCCCTCCGGTCTGCGACGATGCCGCGTGCGTGACGCGCGGCTGACCGCCGGTCCGCGCGAACGCTCGAGCGCATCGAGTGCCCTGGAGGCAGACACGTGAGTCCGAAGCCCGCTCCCGCCGGGGGCGCCGCCGTCGACGCCCTGCTGGAGCCCGCCTTCCTCGAGGACGCGGTGACGCGGCCGATGGCCGAGGTGCGGGCGCTGCGCCGCGAGGCGGAGCAGGAGGAGGTCAACCTCTCCTACACCCGGCGGCTGCTGCAGGGGCGCCTGGACATCGTCCGCCGGGAGATGCAGCGCCGGGCCGAGGACGACGGGCGGTCCCTGGTCGACCTGCTGCCGGAGATTCTCGCCGAGAAGGGCCGCGGCCCCGCGCACGGCCTCGGCCGGCACCAGACCGTGCAGCCGGCCAACCCCGACGAGTACGAGTCGTGGGTCAACTCGCTGACTCCGGGGGTCGACCTCTCGTCGATCACCGGGCTCACCGACGCGAAGCTGGAGCGGGCCGCCAAGGCGCTCGCCCAGGCCGAGACCGGGCTGTCGGAGCGCCGGCGCGGGGTCCAGCAGGTCATGGACGCCCTCGCCGCCGAGCTCGGCCGCCGGTACCGCGACGGCGAGGCCGACGTCGCCGCGCTGCTCGCCGACGAAGGCCGATGACGCCGGACACGGTCAATCCGGTCCTGGTCGAGGTCGAGCGCTCGGGCTTCCTCGAGTCGGTGCACCGCGGGTCGCTGGTCGTCCTGGGGCCGGACGGCGACGTGCGGTTCGCCGCGGGCGCCGTCGACCGGCCGGTGCTGCCCCGCTCGTCGAACAAGCCGGTGCAGGCGACCGCGCTGCTCGCCGCCGGCTGGACGCCTGGCTCGGGTGCCGAGCTCGCCATCGGTGCGGGGTCGCACAGCGGGGAGGACGGCCACCGCGAGCTCGCGCTGGCGATGCTCGCCGGTGCGGGCCTGACCGCCGGGCACCTCGGCTGCCCGCCGGCCCTGCCGGGGCACGAACCCACCCGGGCCGCCTGGCTGGTCGAGGGCCGGGCGCCGGAGCGGCCGGCGATGAACTGCTCCGGCAAGCACGCGGCGATGCTCGCGGCCTGCGTGGCCGCCGGCTGGCCCGTCGAGGGGTACCTGGAGCGCGCGCACCCGCTGCAGCAGGCGATCGAGGCGCGGCTGGCCGAGGCGGCCGGGGAGCCGGTGACCGCCGTCGTCGTCGACGG
>NZ_LWUA01000033.1 GCF_005222955.1 Blastococcus sp. CCUG 61487
CGCCTGACAGTGAGGATGTAGGCGAGCCCCGCAGCGGTCGTTCCTGACCCAGCGCCTGACTGACTTCGGGTCTTCAACGGGATCTGTCGGTTCGGTCCGCTGCGGGGCTCGCTGCACTCACCGGTCGTGGCGGTGTGACCTCATAGGAGCCTGTGCCAGCAGGCACCCATCACTGTCTTGTCCGTTCGCCCGGCGGTGCGTGCCGCCCTGTCGGTTGCGAACGAGGAGGACGGCGATGACCACCATCGCACCAGAGAGCACCCCAGACCAGGTCCAGGTAGCCGGCGGCGTGGACACACATGCCGACACCCACACCGCCGCCGCGATCGACACCGCCGGACGGCTGCTGGGCCACCGCCAGTTCCCGGCCACCGCGGCCGGCTACCGGCAGTTGCTGGCCTGGCTGCGCGCCTTCGGCGCCCTGCTGGTCGTCGGGATCGAAGGCACCGGCGTCTACGGCGCCGGCCTGGCCCGTCACCTGGCCGCCCAGGGCGTGCCGATGCTCGAGGTCGACCGGCCCGACCGCAAGACCCGGCGGTTCGCCGGTAAGTCCGACCCGCTCGATGCCGAGGCCGCCGCGCGCACCGCGCTGGCCCGCAGACGCACCGGCATCCCCAAGCAGCGCAGCGGCGAGGTGGAGGCGCTGCGCAACCTGCGGGTGGCCCGCCGCAGCGCCATCGACCAGCGCGCCGACTGCCAGCGACGGATCAAGGCGCTGATCGTCACCGCCCCCGAGGACCTGCGCGCCCAGCTGCGCGGCCTCACCGGGGTCCGGCTGATCGCCACCTGCGCCGCCCTGCGCCCCGACACCGCCCGCATCGGCGACCCGGAGCAAGCAGCCAAGACCGCGCTGCGCTCCTTGGCCCGCCGCCACAGCGCCCTGACCGAGGAGATCGACGACCTCGACGCGCTCATCGGGCCGCTCATCGAACAGATCAACCCCGACCTCATGGCGCGCAACGGCGTCGGCGCCGACGTCGCTGGCCAGCTGCTGGTCACCGCCGGGCAGAACACCGACCGGCTGCACTCCGAGCCGGCCTTCGCCATGCTCTGCGGCGCCGCCCCGATCCCGGCTTCCTCGGGCAAGACCAACCGCCACCGCCTCAACCGCGGCGGCGACCGGCAGGCCAACGCCGCGCTCTACCGGGTCGTGCTCTGCCGGATGCGCTGGGATCCCCGCACCCGCGCCTACGTCGAACGCCGCACCAAGGAAGGCCTGTCGAAGAAGGACATCATCCGCTGCCTCAAGCGCATGATCGCCCGCGAGCTCTACTACGTGCTACGCCCAGCCTAGCCCGCCGCGAACCTCGCAGCAGCGGCTTGACGATCCATAGGAGCATCC
>NZ_LWUA01000034.1 GCF_005222955.1 Blastococcus sp. CCUG 61487
CGCCTGACAGTGAGGATGTAGGCGCGCCCCGCAGCGGTCGTTCCTGACCCACCGCCTGACTGACTTCGGGTCTTCAACGGGATCTGTCGGTTCGGTCCGCTGCGGGGCTGCCTGCACTCACCAGACGTGGCGGTGTGACCTCATAGGAGCCTGTGCCAGCAGGCACCCATCACTGTCTTGTCCGCTCGCCCGGCGGTGCGTGCCGCCCCTACCGGTTGCGAGCGAGAAGGACGGCAAGACCACGATGACACCAGCGAGCACGACGGTCCAGGCGCTACCCATCGAGGTGGCCGGTGGCGTGGACACCCACGCCGACACCCACACCGCCGCGGTGGTCGACACCGCCGGCCGGAAACTGGGACACCAGCAGTTCGAGGCCACCGCGGCCGGCTACCGGCAGTTGCTGGCCTGGCTGCGCAGCTTCGGCACGCTGCTGGTCGTCGGGATCGAGGGCACCGGCGTCTACGGCGCCGGCCTGGCCCGTCACCTGGCCGCCGAGGGCGTGGCGCTGCTCGAGGTCGACCGGCCTGACCGCAAGACCCGGCGGTTCGCCGGCAAGTCCGATCCGCTCGACGCCGAGGCCGCTGCTCGCACCGCGCTGACCGGGGTGCGCACCGGCATCCCGAAGGACCGCAGCGGCGCGGTGGAGGCGCTGCGCAACCTGCGCGTGGCCCGCCGCAGCGCCATCGACCAGCGCGCTGACTGCCAGCGGCAGATCAAGTCTCTGATCGTCACCGCCCCCGAAGCGCTGCGCGCGCAGCTGCGCGGCCTGAGCATCACCCGGCTGATCGCCACCTGCGCCGCACTCCGCCCGGATGCAGCCCGTGTCGGCGAACCGGAGCAGGCCGCCAAGACCGCCCTGCGTGCACTGGCCCGTCGCCACCAGGCGTTGAGCGAGGAGATCGGCGAGCTCGACGACCTCATCGCCCCGCTCGTCACCGAGATCAACCCGCAGCTGCTGGCCTGCACCGGCGTCGGCGCCGACGTCGCCGGCCAGCTGCTGGTCACCGCCGGCCAGAACGCCGACCGGCTGCACTCCGAGCCGGCCTTCGCCATGCTCTGCGGCGTCGCGCCGATCCCGGCCTCCTCGGGCAAGACCAACCGCCACCGGCTCAACCGCGGCGGTGACCGTCAGGCCAACGCGGCTCTCTACCGCGTCGTCCTCTGCCGGATGCGCTGGGACCCCCGCACCCGCGCCTACGTCGAACGCCGCACCAAGGAAGGCCTGTCCAAGAAGGACATCATCCGCTGCCTCAAGCGCATGATCGCCCGCGAGCTCTACTACCTCCTACGACCCGCCCAGCGGCCCGAGAACCTCGCTCACGCCGCTTGACGATCCATAGGAGCATCC
>NZ_LWUA01000035.1 GCF_005222955.1 Blastococcus sp. CCUG 61487
GTTAGGAGACACGCCCTAGTCCGGGAGCGCCCCGGCCGCCACCAGGACGTCGAGGGCCTCGGGCAGGCCGGCCAGGGCGGCGGCGACGTCCTCCGGGCCGGCGATCGTCCAGGCGTGGGCGTCGACGTAGCAGCGCACCGCCGCGTCGAACGTCTCGGCGCCGGCCACCTCCCGCGCCTCCAGCAGGGCCGCCCCGCCCTTGCCGTAGACCCACGCGCCGTACTGCTGCTGCGTGCGGACCTCGTCCATGGCGACGCCGACGTCACCCTGGATGCCGAGCGCCCCCTCCAGACGTTCGACCGACCGCGGGTTCACCACGGCCTCCGCCCAGGTCGCGAAGGCCTCGTCCAGCCACGGGTCGCGGAACTGGGAGTTGCCGACCATCCCGTAGAACCACATGTGCGCGACCTCGTGCACCAGCACCTCCTCGCTGGGGGTGGCCTGCAGGATCGCGCTGGGGTACTCGATGCCGCCGCCGTGGTCGCGCAGCTGCGCGACGATGAGCGTTCCGTAGGGGAACGGCCCGAGGAACTCCTCGAGGTCGGCGATCGCCTCGACGGTGGCGTCGGCGAGGTCCTCGGCGGCCGGCTCCGCCCCCGGCAGGGCGCCGACGGTGATCCTGACCCCGTCCGGTGTCGTCCGCTCCGCGGTCGAGAACCGGCCGGCGGCGACGCTGACGTCGCGGGCGACGGGCTCGGTGGAGGTCCAGGTGCGGCGCCCCTCGGCGTCCGGCGCGGTCGGCTCGGCCTGCGCACCGGTCATGAGCACCGTGAGGTCGGCGGGTGCTGAGACCCGGACGGTCGTGTTCGCCACCGGGCTCGTGGTCGTCTCCCCCGAGATCTCGACGAAGGGGTCCCGCGCCCAGCCGACGCCGGGTTCCCACGCGAGCAGCGGCGCACCGCTGGCCCACCAGGAGACGCCCTCGTCCGCCCCGAGGCGCTCGAAGCCGCCCGACCCGAGGGTCAGCGTGAAGTCCAGTTCGACGTCGGTGCTCCGCCCCGCCGGCAGCGGCTCGTCCAGCGCGACGACGTAGGCGCCGCCCGGTGCGACCGCGCCGAGGGACTCGTACGCGGCGTCCGCGACGTCCTCGCCGCGGACCGCGTCCACGACGAGCCGGGAGCCGGTCGGGGCGATGTCGGGTCCGTTCGGGACCAGCCGGAAGACCAGCTCGTCGACGGGGCGGTCGGGGGTGAAGACGACGGTCTGCGTGCCGGTCACCGTCTGGAGGTCGTCGCCCAGCGTGAAGTCCAGCGCGACGCGGGGTCGGTCGGGGTCGGGCTCCGCCCGGCCCGGGCAGGCGTCGTCGTCACCGCCGGTCGACGACGACGCGGCTTCCGGCGACGGCGTCGTGACCGTCTCGGCGAAGGAGGTGCACCCGCTGAGCAGCAGCACCCCGGCCACCGCCGCGGCGCGACGTCTTCCGCCGGTCACGCAAGGCGGACGACCGCGCGGGCGAGGGAGAGGACCTTCTCGCCGCCACTGGTGACCGTGAGGTCGACCCGCGCTCGCCCCTCCTCGAGCAGCGCGGCCACGGTGCCCCGCACGGTGACCTCCGCGCCCTCGTCGTCGTCCGGGACGACGACCGGGCGGCCGAACCGGACCTGGTACTCCACGAGCGCGGCTGGGTCGCCGGTCCAGTCGGTGACCGCGCGGCCGGCCAGCGCCATCGTGACCATCCCGTGGGCGATGACGCCCGGCAGGCCGACGGCGCCGGCCACCCGGTCGCTCCAGTGGATGGGGTTGAAGTCCCCGGAGGCGCCGGCGTACCGGACCAGATCGGCCCGCGTGACGCGGTACACCTGCTCGGGCAGCTCCGTGCCGACGGCGACGTCGGCCAGCCGGACGGTCACGAGTCGCCCCTCGCCACGAGCATCGACGTCGCGGTGCAGACGGCCTCGCCGTCCTCGGTCGCGAGCTCGACGCGGGCGGTGAGCAGGTCGTTGCCGGCGACGGTGCGGGCGGCGTCGATCGTCGTCGTCGCCACCAACCGGTCCCCCGCCCGGATCGGGCGGTGGTGCACGAACCGCTGCTCGCCGTGGACGACGCGGTCGTAGTCGATGCCGACGTCGGGGTCGGCGAGCACGACCATGGCCGCCTCCAGGCTCACCGCGATCGCGAAGGTGGGCGGCGCGATGACGTCGGGGTGGCCCGCGGCCCGTGCGGCGTCGGCGTCGCGGTGCAGCGGCGAGGTCTCACCGATCGCCGCGGCGAACTCGGCCACCTTCGTGCGAGCGACCTCGTAGACGGCAGAGGGCGGGTAGCTGCGCCCGACCAGTGCCCGGTCCAGCGCCATGCTCCCGCCCTCTCGCGTCGCTGATCAGGTCAGCGGGTCTCGCGGTGCAGCGTGTGCTTGCGCTCGCGGGGGCAGTACTTCATCAGCTCGAGCCGGTCGGGGTCGTTCCGCCGGTTCTTGCGGGTGATGTAGTTGCGGTTCTTGCACTCCTGGCAGGCCAGGGTGATCTTCGGGCGGATGTCGGTGGCTGCCATGGAGTGCTCCTAGCCTTGTCGGACAGGACCCGCGCCGGGTCCTGGTGCCGCGTCGGCCGGGGGCCTACGCGTCGACGGACCCCGTCGTACGGGGTCCGTCTGGAGTAGCGGTGACCGGACTTGAACCGGTGACACAGCGATTATGAGCCGCTTGCTCTACCTGGCTGAGCTACACCGCCGGGCGACCCCCGCGGCCCGGTCTCGCGACTGGACCGGTGGGTCGACGTACATGTTCCCAGAGCCCCTTTACGGAATCGAACCGTAGACCTTCTCCTTACCATGGAGACGCTCTGCCGACTGAGCTAAAGGGGCGCGGTCGGACGTCAGAACTCTACCTGACCCCGATGGCATTCCTTCAGGGGCCCACCCCGCGTCAACCGCGGACGAACAGCCGCCGGTGCGCCGAACCGGGCGAGGCGGTCCGGATGCCGGTCCGGGCCAGCAGCCAGTTCTCCAGACGGTCGTCGGGCAGCGGGCGGCTGACCAGGAAGCCCTGCAGCTTGTCGCAGCCCATCTCGGTCAGCAGGTTGCGGGTGACCTCGTCCTCGACGCCCTCGGCGACCACCCGCAGCCCCAGGTTGTGGGCGAGCTCGATGATCGAGCGGGCGATGAACGACTCGCCCTGGCTGGTGGACATCCCCAGCACGAAGGACTTGTCGATCTTGACCTCGTCGATCGGCAGCTGGCGCAGCTGGGACAGCGAGGAGTACCCGGTCCCGAAGTCGTCCATGGACAGCCGCAGCCCGAGGTCGTGCAGGTCGGCGAGGACGGTGCTGGACCGCACGGAGTCGTCGACGACGCTGCCCTCGGTGAGCTCCAGGGTCAGCAGCTCCCCCGGGACGCCGTGCCGCTGCAGGGCCCCGCGCACGCGGGCCACCAGATCGGGCTCGGTGAGGCAGTGCGCGGACAGGTTGACCGCGACCGACAGGGCGATGTCCTGGTCCAGCCAGCGCCGGCACCGGGCGAGCGCGAGGTCGAGGACGTGGTCGGTCACCGCGCCGATGCGGCCGATCTGCTCGGCCAGGTGGATGAAGTCGTCCGGCGCGATCGAGCCGTACCGCGGGTGCGCCCACCGCACGAGCGTCTCCACCGACACGATGTCGGAGGTCTGCGCGTCGATGATCGGCTGGAAGACGACGCTGATCTGCCCGTCGGCCATCGCCTGCTCGATCTCGGTGCCCAGTTGCAGCCTGCGCAGGCTCTGCTGGTCGAGGACCGGGTGGTAGCTGGCGACGCCGCCGGAGTCCGCCGCGGCCAGCAGGGCGACGTCGGCGCGCTGCATGAGCGTGCCCGCGTCGGTGCCGTGGACAGGGGCGGACGCGATGCCGATGGTGAGCGTCACCTCGAGATCGAGACCGGCCACCCGCACCCGCGTGGCGGCCGCCTCGCGCAGCCGGCGAGCCGCCCGCTCCGTGGCGGCCAGCGACAACCCGGGCAGCAGGACGGCGAAGCGCTCGCTCTCCATCCGGGCCAGCAGCGCTTGCGGGGGTGCGTGCTCGCGCAGCAGGCCGGCGGTGACCATGAGCAGCTCGTCGCTGGCGGCGTGCCCGAGGGTGTCGGTCACCTCGGTGTAGTTGCCCAGCGCCGCGAGGATGAGCCCGGCGCGGCCGCCCTCGGGCTGGGTCGCCAGCAGCTCGTCGATCTCGACGGCCAGCCGGTGTCGGTTGGGCAGCCCGGTGAGCCGGTCGTGGTCGGCGTCGTAGCGGATCTGGGTGAGCAGCTGCTGGTGGCGGACCGCGGCGTTGACGTGGGTCAGCATGGAGTTCAGCGCCGCGCGGTCGCTGTCGGCGAAGGAGACGACGACGCTGCTGCGGTCGCAGACCTCCAGGTAGCCGGGCTCGCCGCCGGCGGTCTGCAGCGGCGCCGCGAGCAGCTCGGTGACCCCGCGCCGGGCCAGAGCCGCGGCCTGCTCCTCGTCGGCCTGCGCGAGCGAGACCAGGACCGGCCCGTCCGCGGCCGCCACGGCGCGCCGGAAGACGTCGTCCGGATCGCCGGGGCCGTCGTACCAGACCGCCCCGTCGGGAGCCGTGACCACCAGCTGCGGCGGCTCGTCCAGGTAGGGGGGCAACCACAGCGCCACCCGCTCGGCGTTGAGCAGCTCCTGCACGGCGGCCACGATCTGCCGCGTGCCCTCCTCGTCCGGGCTGACCTGCGCCACCCGCCGGGCGAAGTCGTAGACCCGCTGGACGCTGTGCCCCCGGCGGGTCACCGCACCGAAGTGGCGGTAGAGCAGGGCCAGCGCGCCCAGCAGCGGGGCCAGCAGGAGCCACGCCCACCCGGTGACGTCGATGAGCAGCAGCGCCGCCAGGCCGACCACGACCGCGACCGGCCCCACCAGGAAGACCGGGACGAAGAGGCTCGTCCACAGCGACCGGCCCGGGTAGCCTTGGGTGGCGGTGATGGCGCCGGCGAACAGCAGGGCGCCGAGCACGTCGGCGACCAGGATCGCCACCAGGTAGGAGAGCCACGTGGTCGGCGAGGTCAGCTCGCCGACGGGCAGGACCGAGAGCACGGCCACGGCGGCCCCGACCTCGATGACCGAGACCGCGATGGTGGCGATGGCCTGCGGCCGCGGGAAGCGCTGCCAGAGCAGGACGACGGCGACGACGACGGCCTGGGCGATCGCCGCCCAGGCACCGCCCACCTCGACCAGTGCCACGACGAGGGCGAGTTCGCTGGCCGAGACCGAGAAGGCCTGCCGGCGGAACTCGAAGTGCAGGTGGATGGACTCGACCACGGCGAACGCCAGGAAGGCGGCCACCAGCGCGCGCGGGGCGACCTCCAGCGGCTGGGTCGCCAGCAGGACGAGCAGCACCGGCACGGCGGCCACGACGCCGAGGGCGGCGACGGCTGCGGGCGAGCGGAAGGCCGGCCGGGGCGTCGCTCGAACGTCCTGCTCGGACACGCTCACCTGCATTCCGCGAGGGGTGGATGGGCTCGCAGAGGCTAGCAACGGAGCGGCCGCTCATACCCCGTTCGCGGTCGCGCCGCGACTCCAAAGGGTCAGCCGCTGCGCACGGGCCCCGGGAACGCCGCAGGGCAGCCGGTCCGCCGACCGGCTGCCCTGCGAGAAATTGCGTGCGTCGGGCGATCAGCCCTCCGCGTTCAGCTCCAGCGGATCCCGCGGCTCCAACGGATACCCCGGCTCCAACGGATCCCACGCTGCGCGTTGCCGCTCATGACGCCTCCTCGATGGCACAACCGACTGCGGATGCGGCAGTTCACTTACGCGCGGGGGCAGAGCGTCGTTCGGTTCGGACCGCGCACGGACAGTGCTTCCCTTCACCCCTCGGAGGCAAGCACCCATGATCACGGTCGGGTGAACGACAAGCGTGTTGTTACCGAGGGTGACGATGGTTCGACGATTCGTCACCCTTCGGAGCGAGACAGGGGGCTCGACCCTTGACCCGCGCGCGTCCCACCTCCGACCCCGCCCGCAGGGGCCGAGACGGCCGGGCCGTCGTCCCGGACGGGGGCGTCCACAGGGCGAGCGGCGCACCGGGCCGCCACCCGTCCGGATGCCCACACCGTCCACAGGCGCTGTCCACAGGTCGTGGACAACGCCGGCGGCCGCCTACGCTGCCGCCCGTGCGGACCGGACGGGACGACCTCGAGCGCGGCTCGACGCTGCCGTTCGTCCTGGTCTGCTGGCTGGTCGCGGCGCTCATGGTGTTCGGCGCGATCGCGGCCTCGGACGCGTTCCTCGAGCAGCAGGAGGTCCAGGCGGTCTGCGACGGCGCCGCCCTGGCGGCGGCGAACCAGGCCGACGAGGCGGCGATCTACGCCGCGGGCCTCGGCGCGGCGCTGCCGCTGACGAGGGCCGGCGCCCAGGCCGCTGTCGCCGACCAGCTGGGGTCGGGGGCGTCGTCGCTGGACGCCTGGTCGGCCGAGACCGACGGCACCGAGGTCACCGTGCGGTGCACCCGGCACGTCGACATCGCGTTCGGCTGGCTGTTCCTCGGCGGGCAGCAACTGGAACGGACGGCGACCGCCAGCGCTCGCGCCCCCACGCTCCCCTGAACGGGCGACGGCCCCCGACCTGGCAAGGTCGGGGGCCGTCGTACCGTGCGTGGCGGGTGAAGGATTCGAACCTTCGAAGGCTAAGCCGACGGATTTACAGTCCGCTCCCATTGGCCACTCGGGCAACCCGCCGTGCGGTGGTACCGGAGAAGAATACAAGACGGCGGATGCCGGACTCGGAGCCCCGAGCGGTGTCCGCGCGATGGAGGGAGTTCCCATGGCCGACGCGTCGTTCGACGTCGTGAGCAAGGTCGACCGGCAGGAGGTGGACAACGCCCTCAACCAGGCGGGCAAGGAGCTGTCGCAGCGCTTCGACTTCCGGGGCACCAACGCCACCATCGCGTGGGCCGGCGAGGACGGTGTGACGCTGCAGGCCGACACCGAGGAACGGGTCAGCGCCGCCCTCGAGGTGTTCAAGGAGAAGCTGATCAAGCGGAACATCTCGCTCAAGGTCCTGGACGCCGGCGAGCCGCAGGCCTCGGGCAAGAGCTACAAGATCGGCGCGACGATCAAGCAGGGCATCGAGTCCGACGTGGCCAAGAAGATCGCCAAGCTGATCCGCGACGAGGGCCCCAAGGGCGTGCAGGCGCAGATCCAGGGCGACCAGCTGCGGGTCAGCGGCAAGAAGCGCGACGACCTGCAGGCGGTGCAGCAGCTGCTGCGCGGCGCCGACCTCGACGTCGCCCTGCAGTTCGACAACTACCGCTGAGCCGCCCGCCCACGATGTCCCTGCGGCGGACAGAACCCGCTCCGGAACGTCCGCCGGAGGGCCATCGTGGCCCCCGCGGGCTTCAGCGCTGACCGAGGTCGCGGGCCATCTGCTCCAGGCGGGCGATCCGCTCGGGCATCGGCGGGTGCGTGGCGAACAGCGACGCCAGCCCCTGCCCGCGGAACGGGTTGGCGATCATCAGGTGGCTCTGGGTGACCAGCCGGTCGTCCTGCGGCAGCGGGCGCGCCGCCGTCCCCCGCGAGATCTTCTCCAGGGCGCTCGCCAGCGCCAGCGGGTCCTGGGACAGCTGCGCCCCGGTGGCGTCGGCCTGGTACTCCCGGCTGCGGCTGACCGCCATCTGCACGAGCCCGGCGGCCAGCGGCCCGAGCACCACGAGCAACAGCGAGCCGAGCGCGTTGCCGCCGCCGCGGTCGTCGCCGCGGCCGCCGAACAGCGAGGCGAACATCGCCATGTGCGCCAGGTAGGTGATCACCGTGGCCATCGCCCCGGCGACGGAGCTGATCAGGATGTCGCGGTTGTAGACGTGCGAGAGCTCGTGCGCCAGGACGCCGCGCAGCTCGCGGCGGTCCAGGATCTCGAGGATGCCCTGCGTGACGCAGACCGCGGCGTTGCGCGGGTTGCGGCCGGTGGCGAAGGCGTTGGGCTGGTCGGTGGGGCTGACGTAGAGGCGCGGCATCGGCTGGCGTGCCTCTGTCGCGAGCTCGCGCACCATCGCGTACAGCTGCGGCGCCTGCGTCTCGGTGACCGGGAAGGCCCGCATCGCGCGCAGGGCGAGCTTGTCGGAGTTGAAGTAGGCGTACCCGTTGACCGCGAGTGCGATCAGCAGGGCGATGAACAGTCCCTGGCTGCCGCCGATGAGCTGGCCGGCGAGCAGGATGAGACCACCCATCGCGCCCAGGAGGACGGCGGTCTTGAGTCCGTTGTTCCAGCGCTGCACGACCCCTCCAACGACGCCGCGGCAGCGGCCGTTCCCGGCCCCTCGTCAGGTGGAATGCACCGCTCCTCCGGGTGGTTGGCACCCGTGAATCTGGAATCACCTTCGGGTCTCTGTACCAGTCGGTGCATCGCGCACGTAACCTCGGCCGGTGGAGGTACACCACTGATGACAGGCAGCACCACGGCGAGCGACGGCGCGCCCTCGGAAGACATCCACTCCCCGGTCGCCACGTCGGCGCCCGGAGGACTGGTCAAGAGCGTCGTCGAGCTCGACCGGGTCGTCATCCGGTTGGCCGGTGACTCCGGTGACGGCATGCAGCTCACCGGCAACAGGTTCACCAGCGAGACGGCGTCGTTCGGCAACGACCTGTCGACGTTGCCGAACTTCCCCGCCGAGATCCGGGCACCAACAGGGACCCTGCCGGGTGTCTCGTCGTTCCAGCTGCACTTCGCCGACCACGACATCATGACGCCGGGCGATGCTCCCGACGTCCTCGTGGCGATGAACCCGGCCGCGCTGAAGGCCAACCTCGCCGACCTGCCCGGTGGTGGGCTGCTCATCGTCGACTCCGACGAGTTCACCCCGCGCAACCTGGCGAAGGTCGGCTACGCGACCAACCCGCTGGAGGACGGCTCGCTCGAGGGCTGGCAGACGGTGCCGGTGCCGCTGACGTCGATGACGCTCGACGCGCTCGCCGATTCCGGCCTCGGCAAGAAGGAGGCCGAGCGCAGCAAGAACATGTTCACGCTCGGCCTGCTGAGCTGGATGTACCACCGGCCCACCGAGGGCACGGTGCGCTTCCTCGAGCGGCAGTTCCGCCGCAAGCCCGAGATCGCCGCGGCGAACATCGCCGCGTTCCGGGCCGGCTACAACTACGGCGAGACGACGGAGGCCTTCGCGGTCTCCTACGAGATCAAGCCGGCGCCGATGGCCCCCGGGACCTACCGCAACATCTCCGGGAACCAGGCGCTCGCCCTGGGCATCGTGGCCGCCGGCCAGCGGTCGGGGCTGCCGATCTTCCTCGGCGCCTACCCGATCACCCCGGCGTCGGACATCCTCCACGAGCTGTCCAAGCACAAGTCCTTCGGCATCCGCACGTTCCAGGCCGAGGACGAGATCGCCGGCATCGGAGCGGCGCTGGGCGCCTCCTTCGGTGGCGCGCTCGGCGTGACGACGACATCGGGACCCGGCATCGCGCTCAAGGCCGAGACGATCGGCCTGGCGGTCATGACCGAGCTGCCGCTGCTCGTCGTCGACGTGCAGCGCGGTGGGCCCTCCACCGGTCTGCCCACGAAGACCGAGCAGAGCGACCTGCTGCAGGCCATGTTCGGCCGCAACGGCGAGGCTCCGCTGCCGGTCATCGCGCCGCGGTCGCCGGGTGACTGCTTCGACGCCGCGATCGAGGCGACCCGCATCGCCCTGACCTACCGCACCCCGGTGATGCTGCTGTCCGACGGCTACCTGGCCAACGGGGCCGAGCCGTGGGCGGTGCCCGACGTCGACTCGCTGCCGGACCTCACCGAGGCGGTCGGGTTCGCCACCGGTCCCAACGCGGCGACCGCCGACGGGACCCCGGAGTTCCACCCCTACCTCCGCGACCCCGAGACGCTCGCGCGGGCGTGGGCGGTCCCGGGCACCGCGGGGCTGCAGCACCGCATCGGTGGGCTGGAGAAGGCCGACGGCAACGGCAACATCTCCTACGACCCGGCCAACCACGACTTCATGACCCGGACCCGCCAGGCCAAGATCGACGGCATCGCCGCCTCGATCGGCCCGACGGACGTCGAGGACCCGGACGGCGACGCAGGCGATCCGGCGAGGGTCGCCGTCATCGGGTGGGGCTCCACCTACGGGCCCATCGGCGCCGCCTGCCGGCGGATCCGTGCCTCGGGTCGCAAGGTCGCGCAGATCCACCTCCGGCACATCAACCCGTTCCCCGCGGACCTCGGCGAGGTCCTGGCGCGGTACGACCGGGTCATCTGCCCGGAGATGAACCTGGGGCAGCTCGCCCTGCTGCTGCGCGCGAAGTACCTGGTCGACGTCCAGAGCCACACGCAGGTCAGCGGGATGCCGTTCCGCTCGGCCGAGCTGGCCGCGGTCATCCAGAGCGCCATCGACACCACCGGCACAGACGCGGTTCCTGCCGGGACCGCAGCGAACGGAGCCATGCAGTGACCACGCTCGACTCGCACGTGCACGACCTGGGCATGCCCGGGAACCCGATCTCCGCGGCCGTGGCCACCTCGGTCGAGATCTCCGGAGAGAAGAAGACCGACCTCAAGGCCAAGGACCTCAAGACCGACCAGGAGGTGCGCTGGTGCCCGGGGTGCGGTGACTACGTCATCCTCAACGCGGTCCAGAGCTTCCTGCCCAGCCTCGGCATCGCCCGCGAGGACATGGTCATCATCTCGGGGATCGGCTGCTCGTCCCGCTTCCCGTACTACATGAACACCTACGGCATGCACTCGATCCACGGCCGCGCCCCGGCGATCGCCACCGGCCTGGCCGCTTCCCGGCCCGACCTCTCGGTGTGGGTGGTGACCGGCGACGGCGACTCGCTGTCGATCGGCGGCAACCACCTCATCCACGCGCTGCGCCGCAACGTGAACATGACGATCCTGCTGTTCAACAACCGGATCTACGGCCTCACGAAGGGCCAGTACTCCCCCACCTCCGAGGTCGGGAAGGTCACCAAGTCCACGCCGATGGGCTCGATCGACGCCCCGTTCAACCCGATCTCGCTGGCGCTGGGCGCCGACGCCACCTTCGTGGGCCGGGCCATGGACTCCGACCGCAAGGGGCTCACCGACGTGCTGCGGCAGGCCGCCGAGCACAAGGGCACGTCGCTGGTGGAGATCTACCAGAACTGCAACATCTTCAACGACGGCGCGTTCGAGCTGCTCAAGGACCCGGCGACGGGCACCCAGTGGTCGATCCCGCTGGACCACGGCAAGCCGCTGGTCTTCGGCCCGGAGGGCGCGGCCTGCGTCGTGAGGGACGACGTCGGTGGGCTGCGGATCGCCGAGACCAACCAGGTCGAGCCGGAGGACATCGTCGTCCACGACGCGACGCTGGAGAACCCGGCGTACGCGTTCGCGCTGTCGCGGCTGTCCTCCCAGGACCTCCGCTACACGCCGATGGGCGTCTTCCGCGCGGTGCAGAAGCCGACCTACGACGGCCTGATGACCGAGCAGCTCGACACCGCCCGGGAGCAGTCGCCCGGCGACCTCGCGGGCCTGCTCGGCGGCGGCGACACCTGGGAAGTCAAGGCCTAGGCACACACCTCAGCGCGGGCCCGTCTCCTGACCGGAGGCGGGCCCGCGGTGCGTCCGGAGCAGGTCGCCGAGCACCGGCAGCGCGCGGCCGAGCTCCGCGCGAGTCGGGGCGGCGAAGCCGAGCACCAGCCCGGCCCTGCGGTCCGGGCCGCCGGCGAGGTGGTGGCGGGCGAGTCCGTCCAGCGCCAGCCCGCACCCGGTGGCGGCCTCGAGCACGGCGCGCTCCACGTCGGCGCCGGCCAGCGGCACCAGCAGGTGCGCGCCGGCGGGGTCCCCCTCCGCGCGGCACCCGGCGGCGACGACGGCGTCCCGGACGTGCTCCCGCCGGCCGGCCATCTCCCGGCGCAGCCGCCGCAGGTGACGGGCGAGGTCGCCCGAGGCGGCGAACGCAGCCAGCACCCGCTGACCGGCGCGGGCCGGGCGGCTCCCCGTCGCCGTGCGGCGGGCCAGCAGCTCGGCGCGCAGCGGCTCGGGGGCCACCAGCCAGCCCACCCCCAGCGTCGGGCTCAGGATCTTGCTCGAGGTGCCGAGGTGGACGACGACGTCGGGCCCCAGCGCACCGAGCAGCGGCAACGGGGCGACGTCGTAGCGCAGCTCGCCGTCGTAGTCGTCCTCCAGCACCCACCACCCCCCGGCGCGGGCGCGGGCGACCAGAGCCAGTCGTCGCGCGGCCGACATGCGCCGACCCAGCGGGTACTGGTGCGCCGGCGTGCAGTACACCGCCGCCAGGTCCGGGGGCAGCGCCTCCACCACGAGGCCGTCGTCGTCGACGGGGACGGGGAGCACCTCCACCCCGGCGTCCCTCAGTGCCCCGACCACCCGCTGGTAGCCCGGCTCCTCGAGGGCGACCCGGCTGCCGGCCGGGAGGACGCGCGCCACCTCGGCCACCGCCGCCGAGGTCCCGCCGGTGGCGAGGACGTCGTCCGCCCCGGCCGCCAGCCCGCGGTGGCGCAGCAGGTGCTCGGCCACGGCCCGGCGGAAGGCCGGGTCACCGGCGGGTTCGGCGCGGGCATCCGGCGCGGCGTCGCCCGCGGCGCGCCAGGCCCGCCGC
>NZ_LWUA01000036.1 GCF_005222955.1 Blastococcus sp. CCUG 61487
ACCACGCCCGCGGGCTTGACCCGGCCACCCCGGCTGCGAGCCGATCGGGGGATGTGCTTTCGGGGCTGCAGCTCGGGAGAGTCGATCCGGACGACCGCCGTAGACGAGGAAGGTGGGGTGTCATGACTCCTGCAGAGGAAGGCGACGACCCGGACACCCCGGAGGCGCGCGGCGGAGCGGCCAGCGCTATTCCGGCTGCAGTACCGGGGTCCGCGCGGGGTTCCTTGGACCGGCGACGGGTGCTCGGTGCGGCCGTCGAATTCATCGACATGCATGGCTACGAAGCGCTCACGATGCGACGGCTCGGTGCGTACCTAGGGGTCGAGGGGATGGCCCTCTACCGGCACGTGTCCGGCCGGGAGGCCCTCCTGGACGGCGTCGTGGAAACCGTGATGGACGAACTGTACGGGGACCCCGACGTCTTGATGGCGCCCGATCACGGATGGCAGGACTTCCTGCATCGCCTGGCGCACGGTGTTCGACGCATCGCGCTCGCGCATCCGGCGGTCTTCCCGCTGCTCGCCAGTCGACCACCGGCTGCTCCGTGGGTTCGGCCGCCGCTGCGCAGCCTCCGCTGGTTGGAGTGCTTCTTGGGGGGCTTGATAGGCAGTGGTTTTCCTGATCACGCCGCCGTGGAGGCGTACCGGGCTTACACGAGTTTCTTGCTCGGGCATCTGCTTCTGGAGGTGTCTCAGAAGGGCGTGAAGATCTCTCCCGCGGACGAGGCCGAGGAGGCGCCTGCGCCGCTCGCGGACCTGACCGACTATCCCCACCTCCAGCGGCTGGAGCCACTGCTGTCACAGGACGAGTCAGCCGCTGAATTCGACGAGTCGCTCGAGAACCTCCTCGATCGCCTGGAGCGCCTCCTGCCGCCTCCGCGGTCACGTCGATAGCGGGGCGCCGGCGCACGTCGAGTGGCGAGTGGAGGTACTTGCGGTAGGACCAGGTGGGAGACAGCGCTCCGACTCTTGGTTTACGATGTACACACGCTGCCCCATACTGGGCGCCCCAGCAGACATCGACCCCGGAGCAGCCTTCTTGTCCGCAGCCCAGTCCCCTCGCGCGCCGGGATCCGTGTCCATCACCAGGACCGCCACGGGAAACGTGCTGAGCCTGCATGGCGAGATCGATGCGGCCACGGTGGCCGAATTCCAGCGCCGAGCCGACGAACACCGCACAGCATCGGCGGTGCCTGATGTCCACGTCATCGACTTCACCGAGGCGACGTTCGTCAACTCTATGGCGATCAGTCTCATCGTCCGGTTGACGGCCTCCTCCCGGCTCGCCGGCCGACGGCCGGTGATGCGCGGTTGGTCACGCCAGGTCCGTCAGGTGTTCGACATGGTCGGTCTCAGCGAGATGTTCGAGTGGTGATCTCTCCGGCACGTGAGCAACACATGAGCCGACGATGACGCTCGATCCACTGCGGCGGCTCTTGCACGCCGCCCATCTGACACCCGCCGACCGACTCGCGGGTGTCGCGGCCGAGCAGGCGGCCGCGCTGGGCTTCGCGGAGATGGCGATCTACCTCGCCGACTACGAGCAGCTCTCACTCATCCCCGTCCCGGGTGTGGGTGTGCCGCCGCGCCAGGAGCTTTCCGTCGACGGCACTCTCGCGGGGTTGGCATACCGGAGGATGGAACCGGCCACCTCGGACCGGCCGATCGGCGGTCATCGGCTGTGGCTGCCGCTACTCGACGGGGTGGAGCGGCTCGGCGTCATCGAGCTCCTCATCGACGGGTCGTCGCCGGCGACGCACGAAGACGCGGCGGCCTTGGCGTCGTTGGTGGCGGAGCTGGTCGTCGTCAAGGATGCACACAGCGACCTCTTCGCCCGCCTGCGCCGGCGCAAGGTGATGGACCTCGCCGCCGAGATCCAGTGGGACCTGCTCCCGCCGCTCACCTTCGCCAGCGACCGGGTCGTCATCACCGGCGCCCTCGAGCCGGCCTACGAGATCGGCGGGGACACCTTCGACTACGCAGTCAACGGCGACACCGCGGACCTGGCGATCCTGGACTCGGTGGGGCACGGACTGCGCTCGGCGATCCTGGCGAGCGCAGCTATCGGGGCCTACCGCCACGCCCGGCGGGAGATGCACGACCTCGCCGACATCAGCCTGCAGATGAACGCCGTCATCGCCGAGCAGTTCGCCGGCAGCCAGTTCACCACGGCCGTGCTGGCCCGTCTGGACCTGTCCACCGGCCGCCTCCGGTGGATCAACGCCGGTCATCCGGCACCCCTCGTCCTGCGAAACGGAAGCCTCGTGCACCCGCCGACTTGCCGGCCGTCCCGGCCGCTCGGCCTGCAGGACGGCAAGCCGTTCCCGTGCGAGATGCGCCTGGAGCCGGGGGACAGGGTTCTGCTGTACACCGACGGCATCGTGGAGGCGCGCTCTCCTCAAGGGCACTTCTTCGGCGAGGATCGCCTCGGGGACTTCGTGCTGCGGGCGGCCGCCGCAGGGGAAGCGGCTCCGGAGACGCTGCGCCGCCTGATGCGCGACGTGCTCACCCATCAAGCCGACCAACTCCAAGACGACGCCAGCATCGTCCTCTTGGAGTGGGCGCGGAACCCGCTTCCCCTCTCTGGCGTCACATCGGAGGGCGCGGCGGCGGTCAACCCGTAGACGTGCGGTTCCTCGCCCGGCGTAGGGCGACGATCCGCTCTTGCGTCGGTTGGCCGCTGGACTCATCCGGGGTCCGGTACGGGCCTCGCTCTCAAGCCCCCTGACCCGCTCCCGCACGGGAGCGGCACCAGTAGGCCCACACCACCTTGCGACCGGCCATTCTCAACCACCCGTGCGCCGTGCTCAGCCGGGCGACGAGGAGCAGGCCCATCCCGCCGTGTTCGGGCCTGCGACCCGTCACCAGCTCCGGCACGCCCGCCGGCTTTGCGTCACTGACCTCGACGAGCAACTCGCTCCGGCTGACGATCACCTGGGCGCGCACGGGCTGGCAACCGTGCCGGAGCCCGTTGGAGGCCAATTCGTCAACCGCTAGGAGGAAGGGCTCGGCGAGGGAATCGTCGGAATCGCCTGGCGCCAGGTGGGCGAGCTGGAGAAGTCCGCGGATCTCGGCGCGCATCGCGGCCAGTTGCGAGGCGGATCCGATGTCCCAGCTCCAGATGTTGCCGCCCCTCACCTCCGGGCTGGGCTCCTGCTCCCACGCGTCGGTGTCCATGAAGTTCCCCCGTCAGCCACCCGACACGGGAGGGTGCTTACCCGCGGGCCCTGCGCCGAAAGCTCCAACATTCGTGAAGCAAGGGGATGAATACACGAGCCGAGAAGTATGTGCCTTCAGGCGTCGGCGTTCCTACCGGTCGGCAATGAGGTGACGCTCAGCCGTCCTCCATAGCGTCGTGAGCCTCGTTGAGATCGAGGATGAGCTGCCCGGTTTCGAAGGGGCTGTAGGGACCGACGTGATCGATCAGTACGGTGGCGCCTTGTCCGTCCAACTGCGTCACCACGGCGTGGCCGAAGCGTCCTTGGTGAGCCGAATGCGGTGCAGAACGTTCACACCAGGACGGACAGGTCCTACCGCCGGGCAGCGCGGTGAGTGCAGTCATTCTCCGATGGTGCACCCGCGCCGTGGCATCGATGCCGCGCCGCGCCTGATGCGGACCCTTCTGTCTCGAATGCGGGCGGTGGGCCTCAGGGATGGCGCTGCGACAGCCGACGCCGGCTGTCGCTGCTCGATGGGCGAGCCGATGCGGCGTCGCCTACCGTCGGGGAGCCGACCCGGGCACCGGGATCCGAGGTCCTCGAGACACTCGGCACGAACCATACGAGTGGACCAACGATGCCCTCTACCGCGTGGGGCGAGCAGGCGCCCCCCATACCGGCCGACTCTCCTCGAGCGGTCTGGCAGTGGGCGCTGGCCAGCCCACTGGACGTGACCGCGTCCCGCATGCAGCTGCGGGCCACTCTCGACCACCGCGCTGGACATCTGCCCGACCGCGCCGAGCCCGATGACATCGACCGGCTGTTGCTGGCCTACGAGGAGCTTGCCTCCAACGGGCTGCGTCACGGAGCTCCACCGGTGGTAGTCGAGGTGACCGGTACCGCGAGTGGGTGGCTGATCGACGTCACCGACGCGGCGCCTGAGCACGGCCCAAGGCCGGCGATCGATCGTGACCCCGCCGAGGGTGGACTGGGCCTGTACCTCATCGCCGGTCTCTCCACCGCCTGCGGCTGGTCCATCGACGCTGGCCGCAAGCACGTCTGGGCCTGTATTCAACCGGCGTGATCGAAGCTTGAACTCGACTGACGTTAGGATCGATGCGCCGCGGTGGCCAGCCGGTCATGTGCGAGCGCGTTCTACCCCGGCGTACGACCGGGCTCCTCGGGTCACCGACCGGTCACCCTGTGGCGGCGGGATCTGTGGGAGTGGGCGTGCCCGACGGTAGAAGCGAGAACGGCGGTGCGGTGTCGGCCCCGCCCGTCGGTGCGGGACGTGGTTTCGCCGATGCGGAGGGCCGGTCGCGGATCGAGAGCCTCGGGGAGCGTGTGCTGGGGTCGCTGCTGGACCGGGCGCACCTCATGCCACCCCGCCTGGTGGGCCCGCTGGTCGCACAGGAGATCATCTCGGTCGGTGGCGCGGACGTGAGTATCTGGTTGCAGGACTATGACCAGCGGTCCCTGCAGCCGCTGACCGGACCGGGGTTGGTGGGGGACCCGGCGCCTATCGAGGGCAGCTGGCCGGGGCGGGCTTTCATCTCCGACACCCGGGTCGAGCAGGAGCTGCCCGACGGGTCCCGGCGGCTGTACCTGCCGATGCTCGATGGGTCAGCCCGCATCGGCGTCCTCGCCTTCACCCTGTCGGCCGTGGATGACAACGACCGCCGGTTGGCTCAACGACTGGCCGGCCTGACCGCTGACCTGCTGGTCACCAAGGCCGACTACACGAGCACGTTCGACCGGGTACGCACCGCCGAGCCGATGAGCCTGTCGGCGCATCTGCAGTGGCAGACCTTGCCGCCGCTGATCATGACCACGCCCGACGTGGCGCTGGCCGGCATCCTCGAGCCGGCGTACGACGTGGGCGGGGACAGCTTCGACTATGCCCTTGACGAGCATGTTCTGCACTGGGCGGTCTTCGACGCGATGGGTCACGGCCTGGAGGCGGCGACGATGGCCACCATCGTGGTCGCGACCTACCGGCACGGCCGACGCTCCGGTGCCTCGCTGCCGGACCTGTACGTGCACCTGGATGACGTGCTCTCATCGACCTACCCGGGCCGGTTCACCACCGCTCAGGTGGGGCAGCTGGACACTGAGACCGGCGTCTTGAGCTGGGTGAACGCCGGTCACCCCGCGGCGCTCCGGATCCGCCCGACCGGAGAGGTCACCGAGCTCGGCGGCCCGATCAGCCGACCCCTGGGGTTGGCTGACGCGGCTCCGCGGGTGCAGACCGCGCAGTTGGCGCCAGGTGACCGGGTGCTGTTCTTCACCGACGGCGTGGTGGAGGAGCGGCTGGCCGACGGCCACCAGTTCGGCGAGGCGCGGCTACGTGAATTCGTCGAGCGGACCAGCCGGGAAGACGTCAGCGTGTCCGAGACAGTGCGGCAACTCTCCCATGCCCTCATGGATGCCCGGGGCGGTCGGACCAGCGACGATGCCTCGCTGGTCCTGGTGGAGTGGCGCGGCCCGCCACGGGACGACGAACTGGCCCGCGGCATCATCGGTGGACTACCCGCCGGCAACATCGACAGATAGCAGACCGCCACAGCAAACGAACCGCCGCAGCTGGGTAGCAGGACGAGACTGCCGATCGCGCTGCCGGCGCTCGTTCGCGATGCCCGGCCTGAAACGGGACCACCGGCTGCTGCCGCGGGCCCTCCGGTTCCATCCCGGCCGGAATGGACGTGGACATCCTCGAAACTGCAGGAGCGTAGGGCGGTCGGGTCTGCCACAGTCTGGCGGCGGGATCCGCGGAAGGTGAGTGGCATGGCAGTACTGGTGACGGTGGCGACGAAGAACGGGTCGACCGGCGAGATCGCGCGGGTGATCGCGGACGCGCTGACCGAGCGTGGGGTGCCTGCGGTGGTGCGTTCGCCGGAGCAGGTGGACGACGTCAGCAGCTTCGACGGGGTCGTGCTTGGCAGTGCCGTCTACGCCGGGCACTGGCTGCCCGAGGCGATGGCGTTGGTGGACCGCGGCTCGGGCGCCTGGGTCGGCCGCCGGGTGTGGCTGTTCTCCAGCGGCCCGGTCGGGGACCGTGCGCGGTGGCTGACCCGGAAGATGAGCGCCGACCCCGTCGACTTGCCGAGGGTCCGCGCGGCGACCGGCGCGGTCGAGCACCGCATGTTCGGCGGCAAGATCGATCCGAAGACGCTGCCGGTCGCGCAGCGGGTGGCGCTGTCGCTGTTCCGTGGCATGCGGGGTGACTTCCGGGACTGGAACGCCATCCGCGGCTGGTCGGCCGGCATCGCCGACGCCCTGCACCACACGTCTGCTCGCTGACCGCAAGGAGGTTGACCGATGGCGCACATCGAGGGCGAAGTGCTCATCCGCCGCCCGGTCGAGGAGGTCTTCGACTTCGTCGCCGACAATCGCAACGAGCCGACCTACAACCGCAACATGGCGGTCTCGAAGAAGACCACCGACGGGCCGATCGGGGTGGGCACCCGATTCCGGGCGACCATGCGCAGCCGGCCCCGGCCGTTGCAGATGGAGGTCACCTACACCGGGTTCGACCGACCCCACCAGATCGCCTCCAACACCCGCATGAGCGCGGCGGACTTCAGCGGCACGCTCACCTTCACCCCGACACCGGCCGGCACCCGGCTGCGCTGGTCCTGGGAGGCGCGGCCGAAGGGCGTCATGCGACTACTTGCGCCGGTGTTGATCCCGATCGGGGCACGCCAGGAACGCCAAATGTGGATTAACCTGCGGGACCACCTGGAGGCAGGAAAGCCGGTCGCGTCGTGACCGAAGCCGCGACACCAGACCATCGGCGCTGCGTGCCCGCCGTGGCTGCAGCTGCTCGTTGAGAGGTCCCGCAGCCGCTTGAGCGCGGCAACGGTCGGGTGACCGGGCTCATCGACCCGTTCCCCGGGGAGCACCGCGTGCGCGCCGGTGCGGATGCCGTTAGGGGTTGCCGGGCGAGTAGGCGGTTTGATGCCCTCGGAGGCTGCGCCCAGCTGCCGGCGCAGGGTGGCGAAGCGCTCGGCGGGGCAGCCCTTGTCGGCGCTGAACCCCAGATCGAGCACGCCCAGGCCCTGGCGGCTCCGCTCCTTCACGGCGGCCACCAGTGAGGCCGAGCGCGGTCCGCTACGACGTGCTGCACGGCGCTGCCAGCCCAGGCTGGCTGAGGAGGACCGACCAATCACCAGCGGCAGGGGAGTGGCACGGCCGCAGCGCCCTTCCCACCTGCCCGGACACCTGGGGGGCGTTGCGGTCCTGACGTGAGCAATGCAAGGCCGTGACAGTCGCACGTGTGTACGGCGCCCTCACACGTAGGCGCAGGGAGCCTGCTGACAACGCCCCGCCGCGTATCAACGGCGGGCGAAATCTGACCCCCTGGCGGCGGCAGGCGGGTTCCACGGCTTGTCGCAACACTCCTGGTAGGCGAGGGGTGTACGAGTGGGACGGCGGGGCGCAAACGACAACTCGATCTTGAGTCTGAGTACTGGAAGCTGCTGCAGGCCGGCGTCGGCACCGTCACGGCCTGCAAGCTACTGGGCATCGGCCGCAAGACGGGCTGCTGTACACCGACGGAATCGTCGAGGCGCGGTCACCGCAGGGCGAGTTCTTCGGCGAGGAACGACTCGCCGACTTCGTTCTCCGCGCCGCGGCGGCCGGTGACGCCGCCCCGAGACCGTCCGGCGCCTGGTGCGCCTGGTGCGCCTGGTGCTGGCGCACCAGTCCGACCAGCTACAGGACGACGCCAGCATCGTCCTGCTCGAATGGCGCACCGGACGCGAGCTACAGCTGCTCGTGTGAGCGGGAGCGCTAAGGGTCAACTTGCCGTCCTCATCAGTGCGATATCTCGTCCGGACCCCAAGGCGCAGACCAGAGACTTGGCGCCAGTGCCAACCTCCCCCGTGCGGAGGAAGTCTGGCGGTTGCGCCCGGCCGAGCCTTAACTTTGCGCCCTGGCTTGCCGACATGGCCGTCAACAGCGTCGGCCACACGGCTGGCCCGCGTCACGAGGAGTGCACATGCAGGTCGCGACGGCCACCGGCCGCAACCACGTCATCACGGCGGGACGCGCTGACGGTCCGGTGCTGCTCTTCGCGCACGGCTTCGGCTGTGACCAGGACATGTGGCAGCGGGTGCTGCCGGCCTTCACCGACGACTACCGGGTGGTGCTCTTCGACCATGTGGGCGCCGGGAACTCGGACCTGTCGGCCTACGACCGGGCCAAGTACGCGACCCTAGACGGCTACGCCGCGGACCTGCTGCAGATCTGCGAGGAGCTAGACCTGCGCGACGTGGTCCTGGTGGGCCACAGCGTCAGCGCCATGATGGCGGTCGTCGCAGCAGTCGCCGAACCCACCCGCTTCTCCCAGCTCGTACTGGTCGCACCCTCCCCGCGCTACATCGACGACCCCACCAACGGCTATGTCGGCGGGTTCTCCCGCGAGGACATCGACGGTTTGCTGGAGTCGCTGGAGACCAACTACTTCGCCTGGGCGGCGGCCATGGCCCCGATGGTGATGGGCAACCCCGACGCCCCCGAACTCGGCGACGAGCTCGCCGGCCGGTTCTGCCAGACCGATCCCGACATCGCCCACGACTTTGCCCGGGTCACGTTCCTGTCTGACACCCGCGACCTGCTGGCCCAGGTCAGCACCCCGTCGCTGATCCTGCAGTGTTCCGAGGACCTGCTGGCCCCCACCGAGGTCGGTGACTACGTGCACCGGCAGCTGGCCGGCAGCACCCTGATCCAGCTGGCGGCTACCGGGCATTGCCCGCAGGTCAGCGCCCCGGAGGAGACTGTGGCGGCGATCCGTGACTACCTCGCCGCCGCCGTTTGAGGCCGCCCGCCGACCCGCGGACAGCCCCGGGCTGGCGGCAGGACAGGCAGATCCGGTCAGCACGACGCCGGCGGCACCGGCGAGGTCGGCCGGCTGGAATGCCACCCCTCCGGCGAGGACCGCCGGGCACGGTCCCACCGGCCGGGCAACCGCGGACGCTGTCACCCGATCCCGCGCAGGCGCCGACATCGGCGACGGCGTTAGCGAAGGTCTGACCGCTGTGGTCGTGGACTACGCCCAGCTCTACGACGACGCACCGTGCGGCTATCTGCTCACCGACGATGACGGCACAATCGTCGCCGTCAACGACACGTTCGTCTCCTGGACCGGGCACCCGCGAGCCGCCCTGCTGGGCACCCGGGTACAGAAGCTGATGCCCATCGGCGACCAGATCCTGTACTCCACCCACTGCATGCCCCAGTTGGCCATCGGTGGGGCAGTCGCCGAGATCGCGATCGAGGTGATCGCGGCCGGCGGACAGCGCCGGGCTGCGCTGCTGTCGGCCACCCGCACACCGGGCACCGCTGACCGGGCCGCCCAGGTCAAGGTGATCATCTTCAGCGCGCACGAACGACGCCGCTACGAGAAGGAGCTGGTGGCGGCACGGCGACGGGCCGAGGAATCCGAAGCCCGCCGGGCCAGCGCCGAAGCCGACCTCCACCACCTCGCCTGGCACGACTCGCTCACCGGTCTGCTCAACCGAGCCGGGCTGACCACCCACCTGGCGACGCCGTCCGGCAGCAGTGAGATGGGCGAGCATCACGGTGGCGAGCTGCGGGCCGATCCCCCCCAGCGGGGAGTGCTGTTCATCGATCTCGACCACTTCAAGGAGGTCAACGACAGCCTCGGGCACGCCGCGGGCGATCAGCTACTGACCGTGGTCGCGGCCCGGCTGCAGAACGCTGTCCGGAAGGAAGCCACCCTGGCCCGCTTGTCCGGCGACGAGTTCGTGGTGGTCGACACCTTCACTACCGACCAAGAAGCCGCGGCCCTGGCCGAGCGGCTGCTGGAGGCGCTGAACGCTCCACTGGTCATCGATGGCCTGGAGATCGTGGTGTCGGCGAGCATCGGTGCCGCGGTCGCACACACCGCCGAAGACACCTTCGAGGGATTGCTGCGACACGCCGATATCGCCATGTACCGAGCCAAGGCCCGGGGCCGCAACGGCTGGCAGCTGCACGACCTGACGCACGCCGACCCGGCGGTCGATCGGCTGCGGCTGCTCGGCGAACTGCGACGCGGCATCGAGCGCGGCGAGCTGCGGCTGCACTACCAACCGAGGATGAACCTCGCCGGCGACCACCTGGTCGGGGTGGAGGCACTCGTTCGCTGGCAGCACCCCACCCGAGGTCTCCTGCCACCGGGAGAGTTCATCGAGATCGCCGAGGACTCCGGACTTGTCCGCGAACTCGGTGTCTGGGTACTGGACGCCGCGATCACCCAGGCCGTGCAGTGGCACCAGGCAGGGCTCGGCGGCGGCAGGATCGAGATGGCGGTCAACCTGTCCGCGCGTCAGTTGGCCGATCCCCACCTGATCGACCGGATCACCCATGTGCTCACCCGCCGCGGCCTCGAACCCAGCCTGCTGGTCCTGGAGATCACCGAGACCGCCCTCATGGTCGACCCGGACGCGGCGTTGGCGACCCTTCATGCACTCAAAGCACTGGGGGTGGGTCTGGCCATCGACGACTTCGGGACCGGGTATTCCAGCTTTAGCTATCTCAAAGCATTCCCCGTGGACGAGCTGAAGATCGACCGGTCCTTCGTCACCGGGCTGGGCGCCGACACCGGCGACTCGGCGATCGTGGCCAGCTGCGTCCAACTCGCCCACGCCGTCGGACTGCGCGCTGTCGCAGAGGGAGTCGAGACACGCGCCCAGCAACAGGCGCTAGGGCGTGTCTCCTAACCG
>NZ_LWUA01000037.1 GCF_005222955.1 Blastococcus sp. CCUG 61487
TCGCGAGCCGCCTGCAGGGCTTCGGGACGACGGTCTTCGCCGAGATGAGTGCGCTCGCGGTCGCCACCGGCTCGATCAACCTGGGGCAGGGCTTCCCCGATCACCCCGGCCCGCCCGAGGTGCTCGACGTCGCCCGTGCCGCGATCGGCACGGCCGCCGACCAGTACCCGCCCGGCCCGGGCATCCCCGACCTGCGGACCGCGATCGCCGAGCACCAGCAGCGCTTCTCCGGCCTGGCCTACGACCCCGACACCGAGGTGCTGGTCACCGCCGGCGCCACCGAGGCGCTCGCCGCGGCGATGCTCGCGCTGCTGGAACCCGGCGACGAGGTCGTGCTGCTCGAGCCGATCTACGACAGCTACTCCGCCTCGGTCGCGATGGCCGGCGGGGTGGTCCGGCCGGTGCCGCTGCACCCGCCGGCCGACGGCGTGGGCAGGTGGACCTTCGACCCGGACGACGTGCGCGCAGCCGTCACCCCGCGGACCCGCATCCTGCTGCTCAACACGCCGCACAACCCGACCGGCACCGTCCTCACCGCCGAGGAGCTGGCGTTCCTCGGCGGGCTGGCGGCCGAGCACGACCTTCTGGTGCTCACCGACGAGGTGTACGAGCACCTGGTGTTCACCGGCGCCCGGCACGTCTCCCCCGCGACCCTGCCCGGCCTGCGCGAGCGCACCCTCGTGGTGAGCAGCGCCGGCAAGACGTTCAACGTCACCGGCTGGAAGGTCGGCTGGGTCTGCGGGCCGCCCCCGCTGGTGGCCGCCGTCCGCACGGCCAAGCAGTTCCTGACCTACGTGAACGCCGGGCCGTTCCAGCCGGCGGTCGCTGCCGGGCTGCGGCTGCCCGACGCGTACTTCACCGGGATGGGGCAGGACCTCGAGGCCCGCCGGGACGTGCTCGTGCGCGGCCTCCGCGCGGCGGGCCTGCCCGTGATCAGCCCCGAGGCGACCTACTTCGCCACGGTCGACGTCCGCGCCGTGCAGCCCGACGGCGACGGCCTGGCGTTCTGCCGTGCACTGCCGGAGCGGGCCGGCGTCGTCGCCGTGCCGTCGGGTGTCTTCTACACACCTGAGCACGCGCACCTGGGCCGGCACCTGGTCCGGTTCGCGTTCTGCAAGGCCGACGCGGTGCTCGCCGAGGCCGTCGAGCGCCTCCGGCGGTTGGCATGACGGGGGCCAAAAGCACGCTTTTGGCCCCCGGGGATCAGGGGGGACGGCATGAAAGGGCCAACAGCGTGCTTGTGGCCCTTCGGGGGGATCGGGAAAGGGAGGGCATGAGGATCGCGGTGGTGCAGCACGACATCGTGTGGGAGGACCGCGAGGCGAACTTCGCCCGGCTGGCCCCGCAGGTGGCCCGGGCGGCCGCGGCGGGGGGCGACCTGGTGCTGCTGAGCGAGACGTTCTCCACCGGCTTCTCGATGACGCCGGGCATCGGCGAGCCCGAGGACGGACCGTCGGCGACGTTCCTGCGCGACCGGGCCGCCGAGCACGGGATCTGGGTCGGCGGGAGCTGCCCGGAGATCGCCGACGGCGTGCCCGGGGGCGAGGCAGAGCTCCCGTACAACTCGTTCGTCCTCGCCGGCCCCGACGGCAGCGTGCACCGCTACCGCAAGCTGCACCCGTTCACCCATGGCGGCGAGCACGAGCGGTTCCGCGCCGGCGAGGCACCCGTGACGGTCACGATCGGAGGCGTCCGGATCACGCCGTTCGTCTGCTACGACCTGCGCTTCGCCGACGTGTTCTGGCGGGCCGCCCCGGACACCGACGTGTACCTGGTCACCGCGAACTGGCCGGCCGCCCGGCGACTGCACTGGACGGCGCTGCTGCAGGCGCGGGCGATCGAGAACCAGGCCTACGTCGTCGGCTGCAACCGGGTGGGCGCCGCCGCGGACGGCACCGACCACGCCGGTGACAGCCGGATCGTCAGCCCGATGGGCGAGCTGCTGGCCACCGCCGCCGGCATCGAGACGCTGCTGCTCGCCGACGTGGACCCCGCGGAGGTGACGGCCACCCGGGAGCGGTTCCGCTTCCTGGCCGACCGCCGCGGCTGACCGGTGGAGCGTGCCACCCGCCCGGGGGAGTTCGCTGTAGTCCCTCAAGTTGGCGGGTCCCGCGTCCGATGCGTGCGGCATGGACAGGGGAGCACCGCAGCCGGCGCGGTCGCGCCGTAGCCGCTCCCTGCGCGGGCTCGCCGTCCAGCTCTGGGCCGTGGGGCTGACCTTCGTGCTCGTCGCCCTGCTGGTCGTCACCTCCTCGCGCGCCGCGTTCGTCGCGCAGAACGACAACCTCCTCAACCAGGTGACCGCAGCCGCGGTGGACCTGACCGACGACGACGCCGCCACCGCGATGTTCGCGGACGTCCGCGGCCTCGCCCCGGGGGACGTCGAGGAGCGCTGCATCGCCGTCACCTACACCGGCTCGGTCGACCCGACCGAGGTCAGGCTCTACGCCGCCGCGCCCCCGACCGGGTCGCTGGGTCAGTACCTGGACCTGACCGTCGACATCGGGGCAGCCACCGGCGCCCCGTTCCGCGACTGCACCGGGTTCACCTCGACGGCCACGCTCTACGACGACACGCTGGCCGCCTTCGCCGCGGGCCGCACCGGCTACGCCGACGGCGTGAGCACCTGGGACCCGACGGCCGGCCCGGACACCCGCACCTTCCGCTTCCGGCTCTCGCTCCAGGACGTCACCGCCGCGGAGGGGCAGACCGCCACGTTCGGGTTCTCGTGGGAAACACGGACCGGCTGAGCGCCCGCACGGGCGCGGCCGGGCGGCCGTGGCAGCGCACGGCGCTGTACGGCGCAGGCACGCTGAGCATGCTGCTCATCTCGATGGTGAGCAGCCTGTCGCTGTGGATCGCCCTGCCGTGGGTGTTCCTCGGCTGGTCCCCGACGCTGGTCACCAGCGGGTCGATGGAGCCGCTGGTCTCCCCGGGCGACGTGGTGCTCGTCCGTCCGGTGCAGGCGAGCGACCTGGTGGCCAACACCGTCGTCCTCTACGACCGCCCCGACAGCGGCCGGGTGCTCCACCGCGTCCTCGAACAGCTCCCCGACGGCACCCTGCGCACAGCCGGCGACGCCAACCCGGTGCCCGACGGCGAGCCCGTCCGCCTCGACGAGGTCGAGGGAGCCGCGGTGCTGGCCGTGCCGTGGGTCGGCCGGCCGTCCCTGTGGTTCGCCCAGTCCCGCTACGAGTTGCTGGCCGGCGCCGCCGTCGTGCTGCTCGTCGTCCTCCGCCTGGCCCCCCGCTCGTTCGACCCCGCCTTCGACCCGTGGTCCTCCGGCACCCGGGTGAACCCTGCCGAGGTCCTGCTGGGCCGCTCCAGCGGGTCGCCGGCCGACCGGCGCACCACCGCCGGCGACCACCTGCTGCCCGCGGCGCTGCACGCCGCCGTC
>NZ_LWUA01000038.1 GCF_005222955.1 Blastococcus sp. CCUG 61487
GCGGTTTGTGCACTAACCGCCGGGCGGTTAGTGCACAAACCGCCGCTACTCGCGCTGGCGGAGGGCGTCGAAGAGGACGTCCTGCAGGTCCTCCTCCTCGACCGCCGAGTACGCCGAGCCGCCGGTCGCCGCGCTGATCTGCTCGAGCGCGCTGAGGTCGGCGTCCGGGCCGAGGGCGATGCCGACCACCTTCACCGGGCGCGACGGGTCGGCCTCGGCGGCGAGGGTCTCCAGCAGCGCGTCGAGGCCGATGCTGTCGTCGTCCTCGTCCGTGCCGTCGGTGATGATGACGACGGTGTTCACCGCGGTCGGGTCGTAGTCGACCCGGGCCTTGCGGACGGCGTCCAGCACGGTGTCGTACAGCCCCGTGCCGCCAGGCGTCAGGAGGGTCGGCAGCGCGTCGGCCTGCTGCTGCAGCAGGTCGCGCTGGGTGTTCCCGTCGACCTCGGTGTCCAGCGCGCGGGTCGGCACCAGCTCGCGCCAGTCGACGTCGCCCTCGAGGTCGTACGCGAACACCCACAGCCCGATCGACGAGCGGCCCGGGATGAGGGCGAGCGCGCTCTTGGCGGCGTCCCGGGCGAGGGTGGCTCGGGTGCCGCTCCCGACGGGCGCCTCCATCGACGTCGAGACGTCGACGACGGCCAGCATCCGCGACGGCGCGGCCAGCGCGGCCAGCCGGGTGAACAGCGCCTGCACCTGCTCCGGGTCGATCTCCAGCTCGGTCGGGGCCTCCTCGCGGATCCCGCTCTCCTCCGCGGCCGGGGGAGCGGTGCCGTCGGCGTCGCGGAAGCCGGCCTCGGCGGCGGCCTCGCGGGCGTCGGCGGAGGTCAGCACCGCCACCACGGAGTCGACGGCGCGGCTCTGGTCGCCGGTCGGCGAGCCGACGCGGACCACCGGGTAGTCCAGGACCGGCGAGCCCTCGGACGGGTAGACGGCGACCATCGCGGACTCGCCGTCGTGCGACGCGACCACCGTCTGCTCGGAGACCGGCACGACCGGGGCGTCGCTGCTGCCCTCGGCGGCGGACTCCAGCGCCGCGGTGGCGCCGCCCGCGGCTCGGTCGGCCGCCAGCACGGCGGCCACGACGGCGGTGTCGGCCTCCTCGCCGTCACCCGCGGAGCTGCGCAGCGCGAACAGTGCGGCGAGGGCCTCGGCGCTGCGGGCGATGTCGGGCATCGCGACGGGCTGGTCGCCGGAGAGCGCGTCGGCCCACGACGGCGGCGTCTCGTCCCAGCCCTCCGCCTCGGCGACCGCGGAGCTCGCCGCCAGCACGACCGGCGAGGTGGCCATCGACTGCACCGGCGCGAGCTCGGCGTCGCCGGCCCGCGGGAACCACATCGAGGAGTCCGGCACCCAGACGTCGGGCAGCTGGTCGGCGCCGAGGGCGCTCAGGTCACCGGCCGTCTGCAGCGGCTCCTGGGCGGTGACCTCGGCGGTGACGCAGCCGTCGGCGCCCAGCGCGTCGGGGTCGGAGAGCAGCTCGTCGGCCAGCTCGGCCAGCTCCGGGGTGACGGTCACGGCGACCGTCGACTCCGTGGCGCAGTCCTCGCCGCTGCCGGACGTCAGCCACCACACCAGACCTCCGGCGAGGAGGACGACGGCGAGCCCGGCGGCGATCAGGACGTAGGGGATCGGACGGCTGCTGCTGCTCGGATCGGCGTGACGGCCCATGCTCGCTCTCTGCGGTCGACAGGGGAACGGACGCGGTCCCCCCGAGCCGCACGGCACAGCCTAGTTGGCCCGCGCCACCGAGCGGTCGGCCCGGGCGAGTCGCGGAGGGTCAGCCGGCCCGGGACTCGCGCACGTCCAGCCGCTCGGCGAACCAGTCCACTGTCCGGCGCAGCCCCTCCTCGGACGGCACCTGCGGCCGCCAGCCGAGCAGCTCCTCGGCGCGGGTGGTGTCGGGACGGCGGACCTTCGGATCGTCCACCGGCAGGTCGATGAACTCGATGGGGGAGTCGGACCCGGTGAGCTCCACGATCCACTCCGCCAGCCGCAGCATCGACAGCTCGTCGGGGTTGCCGATGTTGACAGGGCCCGCGTGGCCGGAGAACGCCATGGCGAGGATCCCGGTGACGGTGTCGTCGACGAAGCAGATCGAGCGGGTCTGCGAGCCGTCGCCGGCGACGGTGAGCGGGCGGCCCGACAGCGCCTGCCCGACGAACGCCGGGATGGCCCGGCCGTCGTCGGCGCGCATCCGCGGGCCGTAGGTGTTGAAGATCCGGACGATCCCGGTGTCGGTGCCCTTCGACGTGCGGTACGCCGTCGTCATCGCCTCGCTGAACCGCTTCGCCTCGTCGTAGACCCCGCGCGGGCCGACCGGGTTGACGTTGCCCCAGTACTCCTCCGGCTGCGGGTGCACGAGCGGATCGCCGTACACCTCCGACGTCGAGGCGAGCACGTAGCGGGCGCCCTTCTCGTGCGCCAGGCCGAGGGTGTGCAGCGTGCCGAGGCTGCCGACCTTGAGCGTCTCGATCGGCATCCGCAGGTAGTCCAGCGGGCTGGCAGGCGAGGCGAAGTGCAGCACCAGGTCGACCGGGCCGGGCACGTGCACGAAGTCGGTGACGTCGCAGCGGACCAGCCGGAAGCCGGGGTGCTCCAGCAGGTGCGCGACGTTCTCGGGTGAGCCGGTGAGGAAGTTGTCCAGGCAGACCACCTCGACGTCCCGGTCGAGGAGGTGCTCGCACAGGTGCGAGCCGAGGAACCCGGCGCCGCCGGTGACCACCGCCCGCCGGATCGTCCGGGCGCTGCGCACGTGCTGTGGCATGGTCGCCCTCCTACCCGGCGCCGGACGGCACACACGTCGACGTCGGAGCACCCTCCGGGCGACGATTGGGTCACGAGTCCGTCCGCCTCCTCCGACCCGCTGGCGACGGTGGCGCACAATGGGCGCATCGCACAGTCGTGGTTCCGACGCGTTGTGCTGAACGACGCGTCCGAGGAGGAGTTCGAGTGCAGGCGTTCGACACCCAGGTCGCGGCTCGACTGGCGGATCTCTCGCCGTTGCTGCTCGACCAGCTCGACGCCATGACCGATCGCATGGTGGAACTGCTCTCGAAGAACGAGCCGGGGTACCGCGACTTCATCGCCCGCTCCGAGGACGACCTGCGCGCCTCGACGCGGGCCAACCTCGAGCAGGGCCTGCTCGCGCTCATCGCCGCCTCACGGGGTGCCCGGCCCGACCTCTCCACCAGCGGTGCCCGTGAGGTCGGCCGGCGCCGGGCCGCACAGGGCGTGCCGCTCGAAGCGGTGCTGCGCGCCTACCGGCTGGGCGGGCAGATCACGTGGGAGACGCTGCTGACCGTGTCCCGCCAGGCCGGCGGCCGGCACGACGCGCTGCTGCTGGAGATCGCCGGCGCCGTCTGGCGGGCCAACGACGCGGCGTGCTCCGCGCTGGCCGAGGGCTACCGGGACGAGCAGCGCCGGCTGGCCGGCATCGACGAGGAGACCCGCCAGCGGGTCCTCGACGGGCTGCTGGACGGCCGCGCCGAGGACCCCGCGTTCGTGCGCACGGCGTCGGAGCTGCTCGGGATGTCGCTGGACGGACGGCTCGCGGTCGTCGTCGCCCTGCCCTCGCCCGACGACGAGCCGGGGCTGGGCGACGTCGGTGCGGAGCTGGCCCGCCGCGGGGTGCGCTCGACGTGGGGCACGCGCTCCGGCGCGCAGGTCGGTGTCATCGCCCTCGGGCCGCAGTGCTCGCCGGACCTCCGGGAGCGGCTGCAGAAGCTCGCCCGCGGCCCGGTCGGGGTGTCGGAGGCCGCCGACGGCGCGGCCGGGCTGAGCTCGGCCTACCGGATGGCCGACACCGCGGCGCGCACCCTGCCGGCCGGTGACCGCCGGGTCGTGACCATCGACGAGCGGCTGCCCGAGGCGCTGCTCAGCAACTCCCCGGAGATCAGCTCGCGGCTGGTGGGCCAGACGCTGGGCGGCGTCCTGGCGCTGCCCGCCGAGGAGCGCGAGGTGCTGCTGGACACGCTGTCGGCGTTCCTGGCCTCGGACGGCTCCCCGACCCGCGCGGCCGACGAGCTGTACTGCCACCGCAACACGGTGATGCACCGGCTGCGGCGGATCGAGTCGGTGACCGGCCGCAAGGTCACCGACCCGCGCGCCCGCCTGCAGTGGCAGCTCGCCCTGCTCGGCGCGGAGCACCGCCGCTCGGCCTAGCCGCCGGACGAGCGGGCCGTCACTGCAGGTAGTTCTCGACGGTCCGCTCCGAGCGGACCTCGGCCTCGTCGGGGTTCTCGTCGTACTGGCGCTTCGCCCGCCGCTGGCGCAGCAGGTCCCAGCACTGGTCGAGGTCGGTCTCGACCTTGCTCATGCGGGCGCGGGTCTCCTCGGTGTGCTCGGAGCTCTCGCGGAGCCGGTGCTCCTCGTCGACGAGCGCGTGGATGCGGCTGAGGATGTCGGTCTCGTCCATGGCGAGTTGCTGCCCTCAGGCCACTGCACGAAACGGTGGAGCGTGAAACGGGCCGTCAGCCGCTCTCCGGCATCCAGCCCTCGACGAACGCGGCCAGCCTGCGGGTGACCGCGCCCCCGGCCCGCCCCAGCGCCAGCAGCGCCGCCCGTTCCAGCGGCACGCGCACCGTCCGCCGTCCGGACTGCCGGGTGACGACGGCGTGCCCGGACGCGACCAGCTCCGGCCAGGGGTGGTCGAGCTGGGCGCGCACGCGGGCGAGGGCGTCGACGACGGGGCCGGCGTTGGCCTCGACCATCGCGGTGACGAACCGGGGATCGCTGCCGATGACCCGCGTGCCGTCGCGGAAGCTGCCGGCCCCGAGGCTCAACGCCAGCGGCCCGGCGTCGGCGGCGGCCCGCGCGAGCGCGGCGGCCAGCAGGTGCGGTACGTGGCTGACGGCGGCGACGGCGGCGTCGTGCTCGGCGGCGGTGGCCGGGACCACCTCCGCCCCCACCTCGAGCGCCACCTCGGCGACCCGCAGCCACCGGGTCAGGTCGGTGTCGGGCTCCAGGCACACCGCCCAGCGCGCGCCGCGGAACAGCTCCGGGTCGACGGCGGCGTGCCCCGACCGCTCGGTCCCGCACATCGGGTGGCCGCCGACGAACCGGGTGCCCAGCGCGGGGGTCAGCTCGCGGAGCACGGGCGCCTTCACCGAGCCGAGGTCGGTGACGGTGGCGGCGGGGTCGACGGTCAGCCCGTCGAGCGCGGTGGCCATCACCGGCAGGGGGACGGCGAGGACGACGACGCCGGTGAACTCGCGGGTGATCGTCACCCCGCGGGCTGCGGCGGCCTCCCGGGCGGCGGGGTCGACGTCCCATCCCGACACCGGGCGCCCGGCCGCGGCGAGGGCGGCGGCCAGGGAACCGCCGAGCTGCCCGAGGCCGACGACGCCGACCGGGGGGACCGGCAGGGTGGGTGCCGGGGAGTTTTCCGCCATGATCGGACCCTATGACCCACCCGCTGCTGCCACCCTGCGCGCCATGACCCCGCGTTCCTTCCTCCTCACGCCGGAACTGGCCGACTACGTGCGGGCGTCCTCCGAGGCGCCCGACGAGGTGGCGGCCGGGCTGATCGCCGAGACCGCCGCGATGGCCGAGCGCGGCGAGGCCCCGTCGACGATGCAGATCGCCCCGGAGCAGGGCGCCCTCATGCAGCTGCTCACGGCGGCGCTGGGCGCGCGGACGGCGATCGAGATCGGCACGTTCACCGGTTTCTCGGCGCTGTGCATCGCCCGCGGGCTGCCGGCCGACGGCTCGCTGCTCTGCCTGGACATCAGCGAGGAGTGGACGGCGGTCGCCCGCCGGCACTGGGAGTTGGCCGGCCTGAGCGACCGGATCGAGCTGCGGCTGGGCGACGCGCTGGAGTCGCTGCGGGCGCTGCCGGCCGAGCCCACCTACGACCTCGCCTTCGTCGACGCCGACAAGACCGGCTACGCGGGCTACGTGGCCGAGCTGTACCCGCGGCTGCACCCGAACGGCGTGGTGCTGCTGGACAACACGCTGCGCGACGGGAACGTGCTCGACCCGCGGGACGAGTCCGACCACGCGCTGGTCGAGCTCAACGCCGCCCTCGCCGCGGACCCGCGCTGGGAGACGGTGCTGATGCCCCTCGCCGACGGTCTGACGATGCTGCGCAAGCGATGAGCGAACCGCCGGCCGGGCCGGCGAGCTTCGCCGTCCGCGTGAGCCGGGCCGGTGCGCGGTGGCGGGTCGAGCTGCTGGCCGAGGACGCCGGGGACGAGCTGCCCGTGCTGGAGCGCGCGCTCGGCGATCCGGGCACGTGGCCGCCGCCGTTCGTCGTCGTCGTGGACTCCCGGCTGTACTTCGTCATCCTGCGGCACGGGCCGGGGGGGATGGTGCGGGCGCTGATCTCCGACGCGACGATGCTGGAATGGGTGCTCGCCGCCGAGGTGGTGGAGCGCTACGGCATCGGCGTCGACACCGACGGCGCCTTCGACGACGACGAGAGCGGCTGGCCTGGTGGAGACCTGGACGTCTTCGCCGACGACGGGCTGCCCGCGGAGGAGCTGAGGACGATCGTGACCGCCGATGACCTGTGGGCCGACGAGATGGTGCAGCGGATCGCCGCCCGCCTCGGGTTCGCCGACGAGCTGGCCGCGGCGGTGACCGCGTGAGCGGCACCGTGTCGGCGGTCGTCTTCGACCTCGGTGGGGTGATCACCGAGAGCCCGATGACGGCGTTCGCCGCCTACGAGCGCGAGGCCGGGCTCCCCGAGGGGCTCATCCGGCAGCTCAACTCCACCGACCCGGACACGAACGCCTGGGCGCGGTTCGAGCGCAACGAGCTCGACGTCGCCGGGTTCTCGAAGGCGTTCGAGGCCGAGGCCGCCGCGCTGGGGCACCGCCTGGAGGCCAGCCGGGTGCTCGAGGCGCTCCGGGGCGAGGTGCGCCCGGCGATGGTGGCGGCGATCCGCCGCCTGCGCGAGGCCGGGTTGCCGCTCGGGATGGTCTCCAACAACGTCTCGCCGATGGAGCGCGGCGGCCGGATGGACGACATCCTCGACCTCTTCGACGTGATCGTGGAGTCCTCGGTCGAGGGGGTGCGCAAGCCGGAGCCGGAGATTTACCTGCGGGCGCTGGACCGGCTGTCCGAGGCGGTGGGACGGCGGATCGAGGCCTCCGACTGCGCCTACCTGGACGACCTGGGGATCAACCTCAAGCCCGCCCGCGCCCTCGGCTTCTCGACGATCAAGGTCGTCGACCCCGACGTGGCGATCGCGGAGCTCTCGGCGCTGGTCGGGTTCCCGCTGGACGGCGCCGCTGGACCCGGGCCCGGCAGGTGATGGTCCCGACACAGTCGGGCTCTGCTTCCTCCTGGAAGCAGAGTCCGACTGTCCGCCGGAGGACTCGGTGACCCTCGACCTCGACGGCGCGATGGGCCGGGCCCTCGAGCTGGCGACGGCAGCGCAGCAGTGGGGCGACACCCCGATCGGCGCCGTCGTCCTCGGGCCGGACGGCGCCGTGCTCGCCGAGGCCGCCAACGAGCGGGAGAAGCGCGGCGACCCCACCGCGCACGCCGAGGTGCTCGCGCTGCGCGCGGCCGCGGAGCGGCACGGCGACGGCTGGCGGCTGACCGGCTGCACGCTGGTGGTGACGCTCGAGCCGTGCACGATGTGCGCCGGCGCGAGCGTGCTCTCGCGCGTCGACCGCGTCGTCTACGGCGCCGACGACCCCAAGGCCGGGGCGGCCGGCTCGCTGTGGGACGTCGTCCGCGACCGGCGGCTCAACCACCGCCCGGAGGTGACCGCGGGCGTGCGCGCCGAGGAGTCCGCCGCGCTGCTACGCGCGTTCTTCCGCGATCGGCGAAGGCTGTAGTCTCTTCGGCGGTGGCGTGTCCGAGCGGCCGAAGGAGCACGCCTCGAAAGCGTGTGAGGTGCAAGCCTCCGTGGGTTCAAATCCCACCGCCACCGCCAGCCAGATGACGACGGCGGCGTCCGCCCGGGTCCCGAACCCGCGCGGGTGCCGCCGTCGTCGTTCCGCGGTCAGGCCGGGAAGTCGCTGTCCAGGACGAGCCGACCGTCCTCGACCAGGAACGTGAAGACGTGCGACCCGGACTCCCGCCGGCCGTCGTCGTAGCGGTACTCCAGGGTCGCCATCGCCTGGTTCGCGCCGTCGGTGGCCTGCACGTCCCGGACCCGGACGTCGGAGAACTGGTTCCAGTAGTCGATGTAGTTCTCGCGGCTGATGTTGGCGCGCAGCGTCGGCCCGGTGCGGTCCCACGTCGCGGCGGGGTCCTCGAGCACCTGCTCGTGGTAGTCCTCGAGGAAGCGCTCGATGGCGTCCGCCGTCAGCGGCTCGCCGTCCCCCTGGCCGGAGTCGCCCGCGTTGCCGGAGCCGTCCGGGTTGGCTCCGTCCTGCGTCTCGGCCGCCGGGTTCCCGCCGCCCTGCTCGCCGCCGCCCTGCTCGCCGTCGGCGGGCTCGGGGTCGGGCGCGGTCGTGGGCTCCTCGGCCGTCGGCGGGGGATCCTGTGCCTGCGTGCCGCCGTCGTCGCCGTCGGGGATCAGCAGGAACGCGACCAGGCCGGCCAGCGCGACGGCGAGCACGGCAGCGGCCACCCAGAGACCGCGGCGGCGGGAGTGCCGCTCGCGGGGTGGGGCAACGGGCGCGGGCGCGGGCGCCGGCTCCGGCTCGGTGAGCGCCCGACCGCCGGCCGGGCGCAGGTCGGTGCGGGCCAGCAGCACCGTCGTCGTGTCCCCGCCGTGCCCGGCCGCGTGCTTCACGAGCTCGTCGCGCACCTCGGTCATGGAGGGCCGCGCCGCGGGGTCGACGGCCAGCATCCGGGTGAGCGGCTGGGCCAGGGAACCCGCGCGCACCGGCGGCCGGATCGAGCCGCCGGCGACCCGGTGCAGCATCGCCAGCGCGTTCTCCTCCATGCCGAACGGCGGCTGGCCCTCCAAGCAGGTGTAGAGCGTCGCGCCGAGAGAGAAGACGTCGCTGGCCTCGGTCATCTCGTGGCCCTGGGCCACCTCCGGCGCGAGGAACGCGGGCGTGCCGGTGATCTGGCCGGTCTGGGTGAGGGTGACGTCGCCGCTGGCGTGCGAGATCCCGAAGTCGGTGATCTTGACCAGGCCGTCGAGCCGGTCGCCCTGCCCGATCAGGATGTTCCCGGGCTTCACGTCCCGGTGCACGATGCCGGCTTCGTGCGTGGCGGCCAGCGCGTCGGCCACCTGGGCGCCGATCTGCGCCACCTGGTCCACGCGCAGCACGCCGTCCTCGGTGAGCACCGCGGCGAGGCTGCGGGAGGGCAGGTACTCCATCACCAGCCACGGCGTCTCGCCCTCCTGCGCGACGTCGTAGACCGAGATCGCGTGCGGGTGGCTGAGCCGGGCGGCGATCCGGCCCTCGCGCAGGGCGCGCAGCCGCTGCTGCTCGGCGAGTTCGGCGTCGGTCTCCGAGAGCAGCACCTGCTTGACCGCCACCTGCCGGCCCAGCAGCTCGTCGCGGGCCAGCCAGACCGCACCCATGCCGCCGCCGCCGATCTGCGTCTGCAGCCGGTAGCGCTCGGCGACGAGGCGTCCGGGGGCGGTCACGGGTCGGGTCATCGGCGGAGGTCGTTCGTCCGGCGGCGGATCAGACGCCCGAGGGCACCCCGTACCGGCGCGCGTACTCCTCCTGGGCGCCGGCCGGCAGGGCGTCGTAGAGCGTGCCGAGCTCGGTGTGCACCTCGGGGTCGAGGTCGTCGAAGATCCGCTGCCAGGTCGGGGGCTCGTCGTAGCTGCGGGTGAGCAGCAGCTCCCAGGCGTGCGACTGGCGGTCGCGCTTGCCGCGCTCGGCCAGGAACTCCGACAGGTAGGCGTCCTTCGCGGCAGCCTTCTCCGTGGCGGTGGCGCCCGCCGGGAGATGAGCGGGGTCCCCACCCTTGAGGACGGCGACGATCGCGTCGACGACCTCCGGCCGCACCTCGGTGTCCTCGCTCATGTCCGCCTCCTCTCCGGGCGCCCGCGGCGGCGCTCCGACGTCCCTGCCGTGCTCATCAGCTCCGCATGCCCGCTGGTCGGGACACTCAACCACCCCGCGCCCGCGGGGGAGCGGGGACGATCTCTCCGAGAGCACCGCCGGACGAGCTCCGGGCGGACCGGTAGCATCGGGGCCGCACGTGGAGGATTCGCCTAGTGGCCTATGGCGCTCGCTTGGAAAGCGGGTTGGGGGCAACCCCTCGGGAGTTCGAATCTCCCATCCTCCGCAGCACCGGGCCCGCCTCGTCCCACCGGACGAGGCGGGCCCGTCCCGTTCGCGGGTGCTCTACAGTGGTGCCCGACCCCTCGTGTGGCGTCACCCTGTGAACCTCCCCAGGGCCGGAAGGCAGCAAGGATAAGCGGGCTCTGGCGGGTGCGCGGGGGGTCCTTTCTCTCTCCGGCCCCTCTCCCCCACCCGCGCTTTCCCAGCCGTCCGTGACGTGCCTCACAGGCCGCTGCCAGGTTCTGGCGCTTTGCTCCATGGACCGTCACGCAGGGAGGCGTCATGGGGCGACGCATCTGGTGGATCCTCGGAGGCGGCCTCGCGCTGCTCGTCCTCGCGCTGGCGCTCGGACCGGTCATCTACGCGGCCCTCGACGAGGACGCGCCGCCCGCGGAGACCGTGCGGGCGCAGCCGGAGGGGACGGTGCTCTCGGCGGAGACCGACGGGACGTGGACCGTCGCGGACGGTTCCAGCGCCGGCTACCGCGTCGACGAGGTGCTCAACGGCGTCGACAACACCGTCGCCGGGAGCACCGAGCAGGTCGAGGGCACCGTCGTCGTCGAGGACGGCGCGCTCACCTCGGCGGAGGTGACCGTCGACATCGCGAGCATCGCCACCGACAACGGCCGCCGGGACAGCTACTTCAGGGACAGCGTGATGGACGTCGCCCGGTACCCGACCGCCGTCTTCACCGTCACCGAGCCGGTGGAGCTCCCCGAGCTGACCGGCACGCCCGTCGCGATCCCGGTGACCGGGGACCTGACGGTGAAGGGGACGACGCAGCCGGTGCGGGTGGAGCTCTCCGCCGTCCGGACGCCCGACGGCGTCGACGTCTCCGGATCGATCCCGGTCACCTTCGCCGACCACGGCGTCGAGCCGCCGCGGCTCGGGTTCGTCCGGGTCGAGGACACCGGCTCCGTCGAGTTCCTGCTCCGGCTCACCCGCTGAGCCGCCCGCGGCGCCGGAACCCCGGAGAGGCGTCGGTGGGGCTGGGTAACCTCGCGGCGTGGCACTGGCCCTGTACCGGAAGTACCGCCCGGCGACCTTCGCCCAGGTGGTCGGTCAGGAGCACGTCACCGCCCCGCTGATGAACGCGGTCGACGGCGGCCGGATCAACCACGCCTACCTGTTCAGCGGCCCGCGCGGCTGCGGCAAGACGTCGTCGGCGCGCATCCTCGCCCGGTCGCTGAACTGCGAGCAGGGGCCCACGTCCACCCCGTGCGGGGCCTGCGACTCCTGCGTCGCGCTGGCGCCCGACGGCCCCGGCTCGCTCGACGTCATCGAGATCGACGCGGCCAGCCACGGAGGTGTCGACGACGCCCGTGACCTGCGCGAACGGGCGTTCTTCGCCCCGGTGAGCAGCCGCTACAAGGTCTACATCGTCGACGAGGCGCACATGGTGACCACGCAGGGCTTCAACGCCCTGCTCAAGGTCGTCGAGGAGCCGCCGGAGTTCCTCGTCTTCGTCTTCGCCACGACCGAGCCGGACAAGGTGCTGCCCACCATCCGCTCGCGCACCCACCACTACCCGTTCCGGCTGGTGCCCCCCACCACGCTGCGCGGGCTGCTGGAGAAGATCTGCGCCGACGAGCAGGTGCAGGTGGAGCCCACCGTGTACCCGCTGGTCGTCCGCGCCGGCGGCGGCTCGGTCCGCGACTCGCTGTCGATCCTCGACCAGCTGCTCGCGGGGGCGGGGCCGGAGGGCGTCACCTACACGAGCGCCGTCGGGCTGCTCGGGGTCACCGATGACGCGCTGCTCGACGAGACGATCGACGCCCTGGCCGCGCACGACGCGGCCGGGGTGTTCCGCGCGGTCGACCGCGTCGTCGAGGCCGGGCACGACCCGCGGCGGTTCGCCACCGACCTGCTCGACCGGCTGCGCGACCTGATCGTGCTGGACGCGGTGCCCGACGCCGGCAGCAACGGGCTGCTCGACACCCCCGCCGACCGGATCGACCTGATGAGCCACCAGGCGCAGGCGCTCGGCTCGGCCACGCTGTCGCGGATGGCCGACACGGTGCACGAGGGGCTCACCGAGATGCGGGGGACGACGGCGCCGCGGCTGCTGCTCGAGCTCGTCTGCGCCCGCATGCTGCTGCCCGGCACCGACGACTCCGCCGTCGCCACCCTGCAGCGGCTCGAACGGCTGGAACGGCGGCTGTCCATCGCCGGCGAGCAGGCCGGCCGCGGGGGCGCGCCTGCCGCGCCGCCCGTCGAGCGCGCTGCGCCGCCCGCTGCCGCCGCGCCTCCGCCCG
>NZ_LWUA01000039.1 GCF_005222955.1 Blastococcus sp. CCUG 61487
CCGTTCGCCACCCGCGCCGCGCAGAAGCTGCGCGCGACGGTGCTCACCACCCCGCCCGGCGCGGAGGCCCGCTCGCTGCGGGCGCTGGCCGAGGGCAGCTGGGGCGGTCCGGCCGTCGAGGCGATCCGCCTGCCCGGTGCCGTCGTCCTCGTCGGCGAGCGGCTGGCCGAGGTGCCGGGCGCGCTCACCGCCGTGCTCGAGCTGGCCCGTGCCACCGGCGCCCGCGTGGCCTGGGGTCCCCCCGCCGTGCGGGGGAGCGCGGCGCCGTCGAGGCCGGCGCCCTGCCGACGCTCCTGCCGGGTGGCCGGACCGTCGACGACGCCGCCGCGCGCGCCGACGTCGCCGCCCGCTGGGCGCTCGACCCCGCGGCCGTCCCGGCGGCCCCGGGCCTGGACACCACCGGCATCCTCACCGCGGTCCGCGAGCAGCGGCTCGCGGGGCTGCTGGTCGGCGGCGTCGACACCGGTGACCTGCCCGACCCCGCGCTCGCCGAGGCGGCGCTGGCGGAGGCCCGGTTCGTGGTCAGCCTGGAGATGTTCCCCACCGCGGTCACCGAGCACGCCGACGTCGTGCTGCCCGTGGCCGCCGCGGCGGAGAAGGCCGGCAGCTACCTCGACTGGGAGGGGCGGGTCCGGTCCTTCGACGGCACGCTGCACGACACCGGCCGGCTGACCGACGGCCAGGTGCTGCACGGCATCGCCGACGCCATGGACGTCGACCTGCGGCTGCCGACGCCGGAGATCGCCCGCGCGGAGCTCGCCGCACTGGGCATCCGCCGCTCGGCCGGCGCGGGTGCCGCCCCGGACGTGGCCCCCGCCCCGGCGCCGTCGCTGCGGTCCGACGAGGCGGTGCTGGCCTCCTGGCGGCAGCTGCTCGACGTCGGCACCCTGCAGCGGGACGAGCCCGAGCTCTCCGGCACCGCCCGCCCGGCGGTGCTCCGGCTGGGCGCCGAGGCCGCCGAGCGGCTCGGCGCCGTCGACGGCGACCTGGTCACGGTGACCGGACCGGCCGGCTCGGTGAGCCTGCCGCTGTGCATCACCCCGATGCCCGACCACGTGGTCTGGCTGCCGATGCGCTCCCCGGGCAGCGAGGTGCGCGGGCAGCTGGGCGCCGGCCCCGGTGGCGTCGTCCGCCTGGCGGTCAGCGCCGCCCCGACCACCCCGGCAGGTGCGGCGTGAGCTTCCTGGCCAGCCCCGAGCAGCCCACCCTCGAGGACTTCGGCAACGACGTCTGGTGGATCGTGCTCATCAAGGTCGTCGGGGTCTTCGTGATCCTGGTGCTGATGACGCTGTTCGCCATCGTCTTCGAGCGCAAGGTCGTCGCCCGGATGCAGCAGCGGGTCGGCCCCAACCGGGTCGGCCCCCGCGGCTACCTGCAGAGCCTCGCCGACGGGCTGAAGCTGGCGTTCAAGGAAGACATCATGCCGGCGCTGGCGGACAAGCCGGTCTACTTCCTGGCCCCGGTGATCGCCACCGTGCCGGCGTTCGTCGCGTTCTCGGTGATCCCGATGGGGCCGACCGTGAGCATCTTCGGCGAGCAGACGCCGCTGCAGCTCACCGACGCCCCGATCGGCGTGCTCGTCGTCCTGGCGTGCTCGGCGATGGGCATCTACGGCATCGTGCTCGGCGGCTGGGCGTCCGGCTCGACCTACCCGCTGCTCGGGGCCATGCGCAGCGCGGCCCAGATGATCAGCTACGAGGTCGCGATGGGCCTGTCCATCGTGGCGGTGTTCCTCTACGCCGGCACGATGTCCACCTCGGAGATCGTCGCCGCGCAGGCCGACGGCAACCAGGTGAGCTTCTTCGGCTGGGAGTTCACCGGGCCGAGCTGGTACGCGATCCTCCTCCCGGTCTCCTTCGTGATCTACGCGATCGCCGTCGTCGGTGAGACCAACCGGGCGCCCTTCGACCTCCCCGAGGCAGAGAGCGAGCTGGTCGGCGGGTTCCACACCGAGTACTCGTCGCTGAAGTTCGCCCTGTTCTTCCTGGCCGAGTACATCAACATGGTCACCGTCTCCGCCCTGGCCGCGACGCTGTTCCTCGGCGGCTGGCGCGCCCCGTGGCCGCTGTCCCTCTGGGAGGGCGCCAACAGCGGCTGGTGGCCGATGCTGTGGTTCTTCCTCAAGGTCGTCGCCGCGCTGTTCGTCTTCATCTGGCTGCGCGGCACCCTGCCCCGGCTGCGCTACGACCAGTTCATGCGCTTCGGTTGGAAGGTGCTCGTCCCGGTCGCGCTGGTCTGGATCCTCGTCGTCGCCACCATGCGCACGGTCTCCCGCGAGGCCGACCTCTCCACCGGGCAGGTCGCGCTGTTCGTCGGCGTGCCGATCGCCCTGGTGGTGCTGCTGGCGATGTGGCTGAGCGGGCGGGCCGCCAACCGCGAGACGCGGGTCGCCGCCGAGCACGCCGCCGCCGGTGGCGTGCACGCGATCTCGGACGAACCCGAGGTGCTGCCGCCGGCCGGTGCGCAGCGCCGGCCCACCGGTGGCCCCACCCGGGCCGAGGGTGGCTTCCCCATCCCACCGATGGACCTGAAGGTGCCGCCGTCGCCCCGGCTGCGCCGCCAGCCGGTCGCCCCCGACGGGGCGCCGGTCGTGAGCACCGGGCGGCGCGGTCCCGCGCCGGTCGAGGAGGAGGACGGCGATGTCTGAGCGCCCAGGCACGGAGATCGAGCGGTCGACCGGCGGTGCGCGCCGGCCGGCCCGCGACAGCCTGATCCCGGCGCCGCTGCAGGGCTTCGGGGTGACCTTCGCGCAGATCTTCCGCAAGGTCACGACCGAGCAGTACCCCTTCGAGCCGAAGGTGACCAAGCCGCGCTACCACGGCCGGCACGTGCTCAACCGGCACCCCGACGGGCTCGAGAAGTGCATCGGCTGCGAGCTGTGCGCCTGGGCGTGCCCCGCCGACGCCATCTACGTCGAGGGCGGGGACAACACCGAGGAGGCCCGCTACTCCCCGGGTGAGCGGTACGGCGCGGTCTACCAGATCAACTACCTGCGCTGCATCTTCTGCGGGCTCTGCGTGGAGGCCTGCCCGACTCGCTCGCTGACGATGAGCAACGACTTCGAGCTGGCCGACGACGACCGCGCGAGCCTGATCTACACCAAGGACCAGCTGATGGCACCGCTGCTGCCGGGCATGGAGCAGCCGCCGCACCCCATGCGCCTGGGCGACGACGAGAAGGACTACTACCTGCGCGTGCCGGGCTCCTCGCCGGCCGAGCCGGTGACGGCGGAGCAGGCATGAGTCCCGACGTCGTCATCGGCACGGGCGAGACCGTCGCCTTCTGGATCCTCGGGCCCCTCTCGCTGGCCGGGGCCCTCGGCATGGTGTTCAGCCGCAACGCCGTGCACTCGGCGCTCTGGCTGGTCACGACGATGCTCTCGCTGGGCGTCTTCTACGTCATCCAGTCCGCACCGTTCCTGGGCGCGATGCAGATCATCGTCTACACCGGCGCGATCATGATCCTCTTCCTGTTCGTGCTGATGCTCGTCGGCCGCGACTCGTCGGACTCCGTCGTCGAGACCCTGCGCGGTCAGCGGATCGGGGCCGCCGTGCTCGGCGTCGGCTTCGCCGCGCTGGTCGGCGCCGGCATCGCCCGCGCGACCGAGGACCTGGTCGTGACCGGGCTGGACGACGCCGGCGGCAACGGCAACGTGGTCGCGATCGCCGAACTCCTCTACACCCGCTACCTGCTCGCCTTCGAGGTCACCGGGGCGCTGCTCATCGTGGCGGCGGTCGGGGCGCTGATCTACACCCAGGTCGAGCGCACCCCGGGCGCCCGCCGGAGCCAGAAGGAGCTCTCTCGCGCCCGGTTCCTCACCGACCGGCCGCAGACCCTGCCCGGCCCCGGCGTCTACGCCCGGGCCACCTCGGTCGCCGCTCCGGCGCTGCTGCCCGACGGCCGGGTCACCGAGGACAGCTTCGCGACCGGGATCGAGCCGCAGGAGGTCGAGCAGATGCCACGGCCCACGGGTCGGGAGCAGCTGGGCTCGCCCGACGCCGCGCTCGGGACCCTCGAGCCGGGCCGGATCGACCCCGGCTTCGACGACGCTCCGGGAGGCCGGGACCGATGACGCTCAGCTACTACCTGGTGCTCGCGGCGATCCTGTTCTCGATCGGCGCGGTCGGCGTCCTGGTGCGCCGCAACGCCATCGTCGTGTTCATGTGCGTCGAGCTGATGCTCAACTCGGTCAACCTGACGCTGATCACCTTCGCCCGGTCCACCGGCACCGTGGACGGCCAGATCATCGCGCTGTTCGTGATGGTCGTCGCCGCCGCCGAGGTCGTGGTGGGGCTCGCCATCATCATGTCGATCTACCGGACCCGCAGGTCCGCCTCGGTCGACGACGCCAACCTGCTGAAGTACTGACGGGGACCGGGGACTCATGGAGACGCTGCCCGCCGAGGGTTTGCTGAGCTGGTCGTGGTTGCTCATCGCGCTGCCGCTGGCCGGCGCCGCGGTGCTGCTGCTGGGCGGCCGGCGCACCGACCGCTGGGGTCACCTGCTGGGGACGGCGACGGTCGTGACCGCGTTCGTCCTCGCGGTGCTCAGCACGGTCCAGCTGGCCGGCCTGGAGGTGCGGTCGGCCGACGTCGACCTGTTCACCTTCATCGCCAGCGGTGAGCTCGACGTGCGGGCCGGGCTGCTGCTCGACCCGCTCTCGCTCACCTTCGCCCTGCTGATCACCGGCGTCGGCTCGCTGATCCACGTCTACTCGATCGGCTACATGGCGCACGACCCCGGCCGTCGCCGCTTCTTCGCCTACCTGAACCTGTTCGTCGCGGCGATGCTGCTGCTCGTCCTCGGCAACAGCTTCGTGGCGCTCTACGTCGGCTGGGAGGGCGTGGGCCTCGCGTCCTACCTGCTCATCGCCTTCTGGTACACCCGCCCGGCGGCCGCCACGGCGGCCAAGAAGGCGTTCATCATGAACCGGGTCGGCGACGTCGGCCTGGCCCTGGCGATCTTCATCATGTTCGCCCAGCTCGGGACGACGTCCTACGAGGGCGTCTTCGGCGGGATCGGCACGCTGGCCGGTGGGACGGTCACCGCGATCGGGCTGCTCCTGCTCCTCGGCGCGTGCGGCAAGTCGGGCCAGTTCCCGCTGCAGGCGTGGCTGCCCGACGCGATGGAGGGCCCCACCCCGGTGTCGGCGCTCATCCACGCGGCGACCATGGTCACCGCCGGGGTGTACCTGATCGCCCGGTCCGCCCCGATCTACGACCTGACGCCGACGGCGCGGGCCGTCGTCCTCGCCGTCGGGGCGCTCACGCTGCTGATCGGCGCGATCGCCGGCTGCGCCTTCGACGACATCAAGAAGGTGCTGGCCTACTCGACGGTGAGCCAGATCGGCTACATGTTCCTCGCCGTCGGCCTCGGCCCGGCGGGCTACGTGGCGGCCCTCGCTCACCTGCTGGCGCACGGCTTCTTCAAGGCCGGCCTGTTCCTGGGCGCCGGCTCGGTGATGCACGCGATGGACGACGAGGTCGACATGCGCCGCTACGGCGGGCTCTGGCGGAAGCTGCCGGTCACCTTCGCCACCTTCGGCCTCGGCTACCTGGCGCTCATCGGATTCCCGTTCCTGTCGGGCTTCTACACGAAGGACGCGATCATCGAGGCCACCCTCGACCGGGACGACGTCTGGGGCTGGGTGCTCGGCGGGGTCGCGATCCTGGGCGCGGGACTCACGGCCTTCTACATGACCCGGCTGATGCTGATGACGTTCTTCGGCCGGCCGCGGTGGAAGGACGGCGTCCACCCGCACGAGGCGCCGTCGGTCATGACGGTCCCCATGGTGGTGCTCGCCGTCGGCTCGGTCGCCTCGGGCTTCGTGCTGGTGAAGGTGCTGTCGCTGGGCGAGTGGTTCGAGCCGGCGCTCGGCCCCGAGCCGGAGGTGGACCACGTCGTCGCCCCGCTCACCGTGGCCCTGGTGGCCACGACGGTCATGCTGCTCGGGGTGCTCGCGGCGTGGCTGTTCGTCGGCCGCCGCGAGGTGCCGGTCCAGGCCCCGGTGCGGGTCTCGCCGGTCACCCGCGCCGCCCGCAACGCGCTCTACGCCGACGCCATCAACGAGTCGCTGGTGATGCGCCCCGGCCAGTGGCTGACCCGCGCGCTCGTGTGGGTGGACAACCGCGGTGTCGACGGCGCGGTCAACGGCCTGGCCGCCGGCCTGGGCGGATCGTCGTCGCGGCTGGGCCGGACGCAGACCGGCTTCGTGCGCACCTACGCGCTCGGCATGCTCGGCGGCGCCGTGGTCGTGGCCGGTGCCCTGCTGGCGGTGACGGCGGGATGAGCGGACAGCGAGCAGTGCGCCGTCCCCTGACGAACGGAGAGGTCCCGGACGTGTCTGCGCCGAGCCGAGCCTGCGAGGCGAGCCATGAGTGATTTCCCGTTCCTGCTGCTCATGATCGCGGTGCCCGCGGTCGGTGCGGCCGTCGTCGCCGCGCTGCCCCGCGGGCGCGAGCTGCTGGCCAAGCAGCTGTCCCTGGCCGTGAGCCTCGTCGTGCTCGTGCTCGCCGTCCTGGCGACGGTCGCGTTCGACGCCGGCGGCGACAGGTTCCAGCTGACGAACTCGTGGGTCTGGATCGAGTCCTTCGGGGTGTCCTTCGCGCTCGGCGTCGACGGGATCGCGCTGGTGATGCTCCTGCTCATCGGCGTCCTGGTGCCGCTGGTCATCGGGGCCTCCTGGGACGAGGGCGCGCCCGGCACCGAGGCGGCGCGCGGCGCCCTCGAGGGCCGGTCGATGCGGCACTTCTTCGCCTGGATCCTGCTGCTCGAGGCGATGATGGTCGGCGTCTTCGTCGCCACCGACATCTTCCTGTTCTACGTCTTCTTCGAGGCCATGCTGGTCCCGATGTACTTCCTGATCGGCAGCTACGGCGGGCCGCGACGGCAGTACGCGGCGGTGAAGTTCTTCCTCTACAGCCTGGTCGGCGGGCTGGTCATGCTCGCCGCCGTCATCGGCCTGTACGTGGTGAGCAACAGCGAGCTGGGCGAGGGCACCTTCGCCTTCGACGCCCTGCGCCAGCTGGAGATCGACCCGGGCGTGCAGAAGCTGCTGTTCCTCGGCTTCTTCGTCGCCTTCGCGATCAAGGCCCCGCTCGTGCCGCTGCACACCTGGCTGCCCGACGCCGGTGCCGAGGCCCCGATCGGCGGCTCGGTGCTGCTGGTCGGCGTCCTGGACAAGGTGGGCACGTTCGGCTTCCTGCGGTACTGCCTGCCGCTGTTCCCGGACGCCTCGCGCGACTTCGCCCCGTGGATCATCGGCCTTGCCGTGGTCGGTGTCCTCTACGCCGCGCTGCTGGCGATGGGCCAGAACGACATGAAGCGGCTGGTGTCCTACACGTCGATCTCGCACTTCGGCTTCATCGCGCTGGGGATCTTCGCGTTCACCACCGAGGCCGGTACCGGTGCGGTGCTGTACATGGTCAACCACGGCATCGCGACCGGGCTGCTGTTCATCGTCGTCGGCATGATCATCGCCCGGGGCGGGTCCCGCCTCATCGGCGACTACGGCGGCATGGCGGCGCAGGCGCCGAAGCTCGCGGGCGTCTTCCTGCTGGCCGGCCTGGCCACGCTGGCCCTGCCCGGCACCAACAGCTTCGTCAGCGAGTTCCTCGTGCTCATCGGGTCGTTCCCGGAGCGGCCGGTGTTCACGATCCTCGCGACGCTCGGCATCATCCTGGCCGCGCTCTACGTCCTGCTCATGTACCAGCGCACGATGCACGGTCCGCCCCGCGGCGTCCTCGCGCCGCCGCCGGAGGGCCTCGATGCCGGTGCCACCGGTGCCGCGGGTGCAGCCGGCGAGCCCGCCGGGGGCGGGACCGCCGTCCTGACGGCCCCCGCGCCGGCGGCGACCGTGCGCCGCTCGCTGGACCTGACCCGCCGCGAGGTCCTGGTGGTCGCCCCGCTGGTCGTGCTGATCATCGCGCTCGGCGTGTACCCGCAGCCCCTCCTCGACCTCATCGAACCCGCCGTCATTGCCACCCTGGACGACCTCGGAGCGACCCGATGATCGAGGCCCCCGACCTCTCCCCAGCGGCGCTCGCTCCGCTGCTGTTCATCTTCGGCGCGGCCTGCGTCGGAGTGCTGGTCGAGGCGTTCGTGCCCCGGGAGCGCAAGCACGCCGTCCAGGTCGCCGTCGGGCTCGCCGGCACCCTCGGGGCCTTCGTCAGCACGCTGCTGCTCGCCGGGCGCCGGGAGGTGACCGCCGAGGGCGCGCTGGCCGTGGACGGCGCGGGCCTGTTCCTGCAGGCCACCATCGCGGGCCTGGGCGCCCTGGGTCTGCTGCTGTTCGCCGAGCGTGCGCTGGACCCGGCGCGGCCGGCGTTCGTCGCCTCCGCGGCGGTCCCCGTGGGCAGCCCGCAGGACCGCGAGCTGGCGACGACGACGCGGGTCCAGACCGAGGTCTACCCGCTGGCCACCTTCGCCATCGGCGGCATGATGCTGTTCGTCACGGCGAACGACCTGCTCGTCATGTTCCTCGCCCTCGAAGTGCTCAGCTTCCCGCTCTACCTGCTCAGCGGGATGGCCCGGCGCCGCCGGCTGCTGTCCCAGGAGGCGGCGGTCAAGTACTTCCTGCTGGGCGCCTTCGCCTCGGCCTTCTTCCTCTACGGCCTGGCGCTCGTCTACGGCGCGACCGGCACCGTCTCGCTCCGCGGGATCCGCGAGTCGGTGCAGGCCGGGACGAGCGGTGACCTGCTGCTGGTCCTGGGCCTCGCCCTGCTGGTGGTCGGGTTGCTCTTCAAGGCCAGCGTCGCCCCGTTCCACGCGTGGACGCCGGACGTCTACCAGGGCGCCCCGACGCCCGTCACCGCGTTCATGGGCGCCTGCACCAAGGTCGCCGCGTTCGGCGCGATCCTGCGGCTGCTCTACGTCGGCTTCGGCGCGGAGGAGTGGACCTGGCGGCCGCTGATCTACGGCGTGGCCATCGTGTCCATGGTCGTCGGCGCCGTCCTCGGGCTCACCCAGACCGACCTCAAGCGGATGCTCGCCTACTCCTCGATCGCGCACGCCGGGTTCCTCCTCACCGGCGTGCTGGGGCTCGGCGCCGGTGGCACCGGGTCGGGGCTGGCGGCGACGATGTTCTACCTGCTCACCTACGGGCTGACCACGCTCGGTGCCTTCGCCGTCCTCACCCTGGTGCGCGACGGCGACGGCGAGGCCGGGCACCTGTCGCAGTGGGCGGGCCTGGCCTCGCGCTCCCCGCTGACCGCCGCGGTCATGGCCCTGTTCCTGCTCGCCCTGGCCGGCATCCCGCTCACCGCCGGGTTCACCGGGAAGTTCGCGGTCTTCCGGGCCGCGATCGAGCAGGGCGCGTGGCCGCTGGTCGTGGTGGCGGTCCTCGCGAGCGCGGTGGCGGCGTTCTTCTACCTGCGGGTGATCGTGCTCATGTACTTCTCGCCGCCCGCCGCCGACGGTCCCACGGTGGGCGTCCCGGGCCTGCCCACGACGCTGGTCCTGGCGGTCACCGCCAGCGCCACGCTGCTGCTCGGCATCCTGCCCGGGGCGGTGCTCGATCTGGCCGAACGGGCGGCTACATTCGTCGTTTGATGACCGGAGCCCGTGCCGCTGTCGAGGGCACTCCCACCGAGGTCTGGCACCGCAGCGCCCTGCCGGCCTCCAGCATCGGCTCCTGGCTGCCCGGTGGTCCCCTCGGCGACGCGCTCGGCGAGGGGCTGGTCCGGGTCGAGTCCGCGCTGACCGCGGCGGTCGGCAGCGAGCACCCGTTCGTGCGGGAGGCCGCAGGCCACCTCGTGGCGGCAGGAGGCAAGCGCTTCCGTCCGATGCTCGCGCTGCTCGCTGCCCAGCTCGGCGACCCGGAGCGCCCCGAGGTGACCTCGGCGGCCGTGGTCTGCGAGCTCACCCACCTCGCGACGCTGTACCACGACGACGTGATGGACGAGGCGGCCGTGCGCCGGGGCGCCCCCAGCGCGAACAGCCGCTGGAACAACAGCATCGCCATCCTCACCGGCGACCTGCTCTTCGCCCGCGCCTCCGACCTGCTCGCCGACCTCGGCCCGGAGGCGGTCCGGATCCAGGCCCGCACCTTCGAGCGCCTGGTCACCGGCCAGATCCGGGAGACCGTCGGCCCCCAGCCCGGGGACGACCCGATCGCCCACCACCTCGAGGTCCTGGCGGACAAGACCGGCTCGCTGGTCGCCACCTCGGCCCGCTTCGGCGCCTCGTTCGCCGGCGTGGACGCGGGCCTGGTCGAGGAGCTCACCGCGTTCGGCGAGGAGGTGGGCGTCGCCTTCCAGCTCTCCGACGACCTCATCGACATCCTGGGGGCCGCCGACATCTCCGGGAAGTCGCCCGGCACCGATCTCCGCGAGGGCATCCCCACCCTGCCGGCCCTGTTCGCGCTGGCGGGAGACGACCCGGCCGAGGCGCGGCTGCGCGAGCTGGTCGCCCGGCCCGTGACCGACGAGGGCGAGCACGCCGAGGCGCTGGAGATGCTGCGCTCGTCCAGGTCGCTGGAGCGGGCCACGCAGGTGCTGGGCGACTACGCCGAGCGAGCCCGGGCACGGCTGGCCGCAGTGCCCGAGGGCGAGGTCCGCGAGGCGCTCTCGTCGCTGTGCGACTACGTGGTGACCCGCACCAGCTGAGCGGAGGACCCCTTGACCGCCACGGCGCGCAGGCTCGTCGCGGGGGCCGCTGTGCTGCTGCTGGCCGGGTGCACGGGCAGCGCCGGTGACGCCGCGGGCGATCCGCCGGCCCGGGCAGGGCCGCCGCCGTCGACCGGTTCATCGGCCGCCGCGCCGCCCCTCGACGTCGCCGTGGTCGTCGACGGGCTGGAGAACGCGTGGGACGTCGTCCAGGCGCCCGACGGGACGTTGCTCGTCGACGAGCGCGCCGGCGGCTTCACCGCCGTCCTCCCCGACGGGTCGAGACGTGAGGTGACCGCCGACCTCGACGACCTGTTCGTGGACGGCGAGACCGGCCTCATGGGGCTGGCGTTCGGCCCCGCGTTCGACGCCGACCGGCGCCTCCACAGCTGCCAGGGGGACGTGTCCGGCGCGATCCAGGTCGTGACGTGGACGGTCGCGCCGGACTGGTCGACGCTGACCCGGGTCGCCGATCCGCTGGTCGGCGGCCTGCCGCTGAACGAGGTCAGCGGGCGGCACGGCGGGTGCCGCCTGGAGTTCGCCCCCGACGGCGCGCTGCTCGTCGGCACCGGGGACACCGCCGACGGCGGCGTTCCGCAGGACACGGGTTCGCTGGGCGGCAAGGTGCTGCGCGTCGACGCCGGCACCGGTGAGGCGCGGATCTGGACCTTGGGTCACCGCAACGTGCAGGGCCTGGCGGTGCGCCCCGGCACCGGGCAGGTGTACGCGGTCGAGCACGGGCCGGACCGCGACGACGAGGTCAACCTGCTGCGCGAGGGCGCCAACTACGGCTGGGATCCCGACGGCGAGGGGCGCTACGACGAGAGCGTGCCCATGACCGACCCGGGCATCCCCGGCGCCGTCCCCGCGGTGTGGTCGTCGGGGGAGCCCACGCTGGCCACCAGCGGGGCCACCTTCCTGGACGGTCCGCAGTGGGGTGGCTACGACGGCCTGCTGCTGATCGGGCTGCTCAAGGCCCAGGGGGTCCTCGCGCTGCGGCTCGACGACGCCGGTGCGGTGGTCGAGGAGTTCCGGGTGCCCGAGCTCGACGGGTCCCACGGCCGCATCCGCTCGCTGCGCCAGGGCGTCGACGGTGCCCTCTACGCGACCACGGACAACGGGGCCGACGACAGGGTCCTGCGGATCACCGCCCGGCGCTGAGCCGCCGTCCGGCCACCCGCGCGGGGACCTCGGTGTCCGGCGGCAGGAGCGGGCACGGCTCGGGCTCGCCGACGACGGTGCGCAGCGGCAGGACACCGGCCCACACCGGCAGCGCCAGGTCGTCCTCGTCGTCACCGGGTGGCCCGGTGCGCACCTTGAGGCTCGCCTCGGTCAGGTCCAGCGCGAGCACCGCGGTGGCGGCCAGCTCCTTGCGGTCGGGGCGCCGGGTGGCGGTCCACGACCCCGGCGCCAGCTGCTCGGTGAGGGCCTCGAGGGCCAGCTCCCGCTCCGCGGCGTCGGTCACCGGCCGCGCCGTCCCGTGGACGACGGCGCACCGGTAGTTCATCGAGTGGTGGAAGGCCGACCGGGCGTAGACGACGCCGTCGAGGTGGGTCACGGTGAAGCAGATCGGCGCTCCGGCCGCCGCCCGCAGCGTCGCCGCGCCGGTGGAACCGTGCAGGTAGAGGGTCTCGCCGCGCCGGCCGTACCCGGTGGGCAGCACGACCGGCGCCCCGTCGAGCACGACCGCGAGGTGGCCGACGAGGCCGGCGTCCAGCACCGCGTGGAGCTCCGCACGGTCGGTGCGGGCGCGCCTGGCGCCCCGCCGGATGGTGCTGCGGGCGGTGGGGGAGAGCGGTGCTGCGGCGGTCATGCGGCCATGGTCGGATACCCAGTGGCATCCTGGAACGGCCAATTGGCCACCGTTGCGCCAGGCCACCTGCCGACGTCGAGGAGCTGCGCTGACCGGAATCCCGCCCCTCGTGCTCGATCGGAGCGCGCGGGTCCCGCTCTCCGTCCAGCTCGCCGACGGCCTGCGCGCCGCCGCCGCGGCCGGCACGCTGCGCCCTGGCGACCGGCTGCCCTCGACCCGCGAGCTGGCCGCCTCCCTCCGGATCAGCCGCACGGTGACCGCCGCCGCCTACGACCAGCTCCTCGCCGAGGGGTGGGCGGCCGGG
>NZ_LWUA01000040.1 GCF_005222955.1 Blastococcus sp. CCUG 61487
CCGGCCGGCCAGCTCGGCGTGGTGCTGGCGGACCGCCTCGACGGCGGCGGCGTCGGCGGCATCCGAGGCCAGGACGACGTCGGTGGCGACATCGGTGGGCAAGGTGCTGGTCACGATCTCCTCCTCGTCGGCCGGGGTGGTGGCCGACCTGGCCGTCATTTAATACAGTGCCGACCGTGGAAAACAAGAGCGGCTCTCCCGGCCCCGGGCCGGCGCCCGTGCGAGGGTCCGGACCGGTGCTGTCCGGGCCGCGTGGCGCCGTCCTGGAGCGGCTGCAGCACTCGGCGCAGCCGGTCGCGATCGCCGCGCTCGCCGAGGAGATGGGCGTGCACCCGAACACCGTGCGCGAGCACCTGGAGGCGCTCGTCGCCCGCGGGCTCGTCGTCCGGGAGCGGGCTGCGGCCACGGGCAGGGGCCGCCCCGCGTGGCGGTACGCGGCGGCCGACGACAGGTCCGAACCCGACCCTCGGGTGCGCGACTACGCCGGCCTGGCCGCGGCGCTCGCCGGCCACCTCGCCCGCACCTCGCCGAACCCGGCCGGCGACGGGCTGGCCGCCGGGTGGGCCTGGGGCCGCTCGCTGGTGACCGACCGGCCGCCGCATCCGGGACCGACGCCGAGGCACAAGGTGGTCGCCCTGCTCGACGAGCTGGGCTTCGCACCGGAGGCGGACGACGCCGCGACCACCGTCGCGCTGCGCCGCTGCCCGCTGCTCGACGCCGCCCGGGAGCACCCGCAGGTGGTCTGCCAGGTGCACCTCGGCATCGTCCGCGGGGCGCTCGAGCACCACGGCGGCGATCCCGAACCCACCGACCTGCTGCCGTTCGCCGAACCCGGGGCCTGCCGGCTGCACCTGGACACCATCCGCGTCCGACGGGAGCCACGGGGATGAGCGAGGCGGTGGCCCTCCCGACGGCCGCGGGGGCCCCCTCGTCCCGCACGGTGTCGCACCGGCCGACGACAGGCCGCCTGCTGCTCCTGCTCCCCGCCGGCCTGGCCCTGCTCGCCGGGCTGGACGCCGCGCTCGTGCTGCTCGGCCTGCCCGCGCCGGTCGAGCTCGACCGGCTGCCGCAGGTGCACGGCGTCCTCCTCGTCCTCGGCTTCGTCGGCACGCTGGTCGCCCTCGAGCGAGCGGTCGCGCTGCGCCGGCCCGCCGGCTTCGCGGCTCCCGCGCTGCTCGGGCTCGGCGGACTCCTGCTGCTCGCTCCCCTGCCGCTCCACGTGGGCCAGACCGTCCAGCTGGCCGGCGCGGCCGCCTTCGTCGGCGTCTACGTCGCGCTGTGGCGCCGGCAGCGGGACGACGCCGTCCTGGTCCAGGCGCTGGGCGCGGTGGCGGCCGCCGGGTCCCTGATCCTCTGGCTCGGCGACGTCCCGGTCCCCATGCTCCTGCCGTGGCTGGTCGGCTTCGTCGTCCTGACCATCGGCGGCGAGCGGTTGGAGCTGGCCCGGCTGGCGATGGGACCGCGAGCCGGCACCACGCTGGTGCTGCTCGCCTGCGGACTGCTGGGCGGCATCGTCGCGGCACTCCTGTGGCCCCGGCCCGGATCGGTGCTCCTCGGCGTCGCGCTGCTGGCGCTGGTCGGCTGGCTGGCCGCGCACGACGTGGCCCGCCGCACGGTGCGGGCGGATGGGCTGACCCGGTTCATGGCGGGCTGCATGCTCGCCGGTTACGGCTGGCTGGCCGTCGCCGGTGCGGTCTGGGCGCTGGGCGGCGCCGCCACCTCGGGCCCGCGCTACGACGCTGTCGTCCACGCCGTCTTCCTCGGCTTCACGATCTCGATGATCATGGCGCACGCGCCGGTGATCCTGCCCGCGGTCCTGCGGCGGCCGCTGCCGTACCACCCCGTGGTCGTGCTGCCCGCCGTCCTGCTGCACGCCTCCCTGGTCGTGCGGCTGTGGCTCGGCGGCGCCCTCGGCTCGGAGCTCGCGTGGCGGTGGGGCGGCGCGCTGAACATCGTCGCCGTCGTCCTGTTCGTGGTGCTGGCCGCGGGCTCGGTGGTCCTGGCCGCGCGGGACGCCGGGCGATGAGCCGCCCGACCCGGCGGGGCTTCTGGCCGCTGCGCGACCTCCCGGTGGTGTTCTGGCTGCTGGCCACGGTGGTCGTCGCGCTGGCGCACCCCGCGCTGCCGGCCCCCCGCTGGCTGCTCGTCCACCTGCTCCTGCTGGGCGCGGTCAGCCACGCGATCCTGGTGTGGAGCCGGCACTTCGCCGACGCCCTGCTGCGCACCGCGCCCGGGCCCGGGGACCGGCGAGCGCAGTCGCGCCGGCTGCTGCTGCTCAACGGCGGCGCCCTCCTGGTCATGGCCGGCGTGACGCAGGCGATCTGGCCGCTCGCCGTCGCCGGTGCCGTGGCGGTGGTGGCCGCCGTCGTCTGGCACGGCGCCGTGCTGGCCCTCCACCTGCACCGCTCGCTGGCGGGGCGGTTCCGGTCGACTGTGCGCTACTACCTGGCCGCGGCCGCCCTGCTGCCCGTGGGCGCGGCGCTGGGAACCCTGCTGGCGCGCGGGCTGTCCGGCCCCTTGCACGACCGCGCGACCCTGGCGCACGCCGTGGTGAACGTGCTCGGCTGGATGGGGCTGACCGTCGTCGGCACCCTGGTGACGCTCTGGCCCACGATGCTGCGCACCCGCATCGCCGAGGACGCCGAGCGCTCGGCGCGCCGCGCGCTGCCGGTCCTCGTGGCCGCGCTCGTCGTGGCCGCCGGCGGTGCCCTGACCGCTCCCCCGTGGGTCGTGGGGCTCGGTCTGGCCGGCTACGTCGGTGGCCTGGCCCTGGTTGCGGGGGCGCTGGTGAGCACCGCGCGGAACCGGCCGCCGTCGTCCTACCCCGCGTGGTCGGTGGCCGCGGGACTGCTCTGGCTGACCGGATGCCTGGTCGTGGCCGCGGTGTCGGTCGGGACGGCGGGCACCTGGCTGGAGGCCGGTGAGCGGTTCCGCTGGCTGACGCCGTTCCTCGCCGCCGGCTTCGGCGCGCAGGTCCTGCTCGGCGCGCTGTCCTACCTGATCCCCGTCGCGCTCGGCGGCGGCGCGGTGCCGGTGCGCGCGGTCAACGAGGTCCTCGACCGCGGTGGCGCGCTGCGGATCGCCGTCGTCAACGCCGGGCTGCTGGTCTGCGTGCTGCCGGTGCCGAGCCTCGTGCGGGTGCTCGCCTCGATGCTGGTGCTCGCCGGGCTGGCGGCCTTCGTCCCACTGCTGTTCCTCGCCATCCGCGCGGGGCGGCGGGCCCGGCGCGAGCCGGAACCGCCGAGCGGCCTCCCTCCCGGCCGCCCCGCCGGGCAGGTCGCCGGGCTGGCGGCCACCGGGGTCGCGGTGGTGCTCGTGGCGGTGGCGGCGGGGGTCGCCGTCGACCCGTCCGCGCTGGCCGAGGTGCGGGCGATGTCCGCACCGGCCGGCGACGTCGCGGCCACCGGCAGCACCACCACGGTCCGGGTCGAGGCCCACGACATGCGGTTCACGCCCGCCACCATCGACGTGCCCGCCGGCGACCGGCTGGTCATCGAGCTGGTCAACACCGACCCCGAGACCGTGCACGACCTCGTCCTGGCGACCGGGCCCGCCACCGAGCGGCTGGCTCCGGGCGAGTCGACGACGCTGGACGCGGGCGTCGTCGGCGCCGACGTCGAGGGCTGGTGCTCGGTGGTGGGTCACCGCCAGATGGGGATGACGCTCGACGTCCGCGTGGTCGGCGCTCCGCCGTCCGAGGCCGCTCCGCACCACCACGACGCCCCGGCCGCCGACGTCGCGAGCGCAGCGGACGACCTCGACTTCGCCGCCGCGCCGGCCGACGACTTCACCGCGCACGACCCGGTCCTGCCGCCGCTCACCGACGAGCCCCTGCGGCGCTTCACCTTCCCCGTGTCCGAGGTCGAGCGCGAGGTCGCGCCGGGGGTGACGCAGCAGTTGTGGACCTTCGCTGGCACGGCGCCGGGCCCGGTGCTGCACGGTCGGGTGGGCGACGTCTTCGAGATCACCCTCGTCAACGACGGCACCATCGGGCACTCGATCGACTTCCACGCCGGGGCGCTGGCCCCGGACGAGCCGATGCGCACCATCGCGCCCGGCGAGTCGCTGGTCTACCGCTTCACCGCCACCCGCGCCGGCATCTGGATGTACCACTGCTCGACGATGCCGATGTCGGCCCACATCGCCAACGGCATGTTCGGCGCGGTCGTGATCGAGCCGCCGGACCTCGCGCCGGTGGACCGCAGCTACCTGCTGGTCCAGTCCGAGCTCTACCTGGGCCCGCAGGGCGGCCCGGTGGACATGGCGAAGCTCGCGGCGGAACGGCCGGACGCCGTCGTCTTCAACGGCTACGCCAACCAGTACGACGCGCGACCGCTGACCGCCCGGGTCGGCGAGCGGGTGCGCATCTGGGTGCTCGACGCCGGCCCGAACCGGGCCACGAGCTTCCACGTCGTCGGCGGCCAGTTCGACACCGTCTACGCCGAGGGCGACCACCTGCTGCGGCCGGGCAGCGGGGGCAGCCAGGCCCTGGCGCTGGCGCCCGCCCAGGGCGGCTTCGTCGAGCTGGAGTTCCCCGAGGCCGGCCACTACCCGTTCGTCTCGCACGTCATGGTCGACGCCGAGCGCGGCGCCCACGGCGTCGTGGAGGTGACCGCTCCGTGAGCACATCGGCAGGAGCGCGCAGCGGGCTGGACGGCGTGACTCTGGCTAGGGTCGCGACATGACGACCGAGGCCCCCATCGACCTGCACGCCCTCGCCGACGAACTGCTGGAGAAGGCCGCCGCCGCGCCGGCGGGCCGGGGCGCCCGCACCCTGGCCCACCCCGTGGACGGACTGCGCCAGACCGTCATCGCGCTGAAGGCCGGCACCGAGCTGAGCGAGCACGAGAGCCCCGGCCCCGCGAGTCTGATGGTGGTCCGCGGGCGGGTGCGGATGGTCGCGGGCGAGGAGACGATCGAGCTGGGCGCGCACCAGATCTCCCCGATCCCGGACCGGCGGCACAACCTGCAGGCCGACGAGGACAGCGTCGTCCTGCTCAGCGTCGCCGTCCCCCAGCGGGCGCCGGGGCCGGACGGCCCGACCCGCCGCAACGTGGGGGGCTGACCCGGCGGCACGGATGGCTAGCGTGGGCCCGGTGACCACCTTCTCCACCCGGCCACCGACCCCGCTCGACCAGCTCGCCGACGGGTTCGTCGACAGCTACGCCGCCTCCCAGCCGGCGGTCGCCACCTACATCGGCGTCCCGGGCCACGACGATCGCTGGCCCGACCTGACCCGCGACGGCCACGAGGCGCACGCGGAGCTCCTGCGCAGCACGCGCGCGCAGGCCGAGGCGTTGGAGCCGACCGACCGCCGCGACGAGATCGCGCGCAGCGCCATGCTCGAGCGGCTGGGTGCCGAGCTCGACAGGTATGACGCCGGGTACGCCCAGTCGGACCTGAACTCCTCCAGCAGCCCCCTGCAGGCCTTCCGCGAGGCGTTCGACCTCATGCCCACCGAGACCGAGGACGACTGGGCCACCGTCGCGGTCCGGCTCGCGGCCATGCCGTCCGCGCTGCTCGGGTACGCCCGCGGCCTGGACGACGCCGCCTCCCGCGGCCACGTCTCCGCCGCCCGCCAGGTGCGGCTGGCCGCGGAGCGGGCCCGGCAGTGGGCCGGCACGGAGGACCGGCCGGGCTTCTTCACCCGGCTCGCCCGGCAGGCACCGTTCCCCGCGAACAGCGCGCTGGGCCGCGACCTCGCCGACGCCGCCGAACGGGCCTCGGGCTCGCTGCACGGGTTCGCCGAGCACCTGGACCGGGTGCTGCTCCCCACCGCTCCCGAGACCGACGGCGTGGGCCGCGATCGCTACCTGGTGGAGTCGCGCTTCCACACCGGCGCGCGCCTCGACCTCGACGAGACCTACGAGTGGGGCTGGGCGGAGCTGGCCCGCATCGTCGCCGAGAAGGAGCGGGTGGCCGAGCAGATCGCGCCCGGGCAAGGCGTCGCCGGTGCGATGGCGGCCCTCGACGCCGACCCCGCCCGCATCCTCCGCGGCCGCGACGCGCTGCAGGCCTGGCTGCAGGAGACCGGTGACCGGGCGATCGCCGCGCTCGACGGCGTGCACTTCGACATCCCCGAGCCGGTGCGCCGGCTGGAGGGCCTGCTGACGCCGACCCCGGGCGAGGGCGTCTACTACAGCGCGCCCAGCGAGGACTTCAGCCGGCCGGGCCGGATGTGGTGGTCGCTGCCCGACGGGGTCGAGGACATGACGACGTGGCGGGAGACCACGACCGTCTTCCACGAGGGCGCGCCGGGGCACCACCTGCAGATCGGGCAGGCGGTCCACGACGCCGACCGGCTCAACCGGTGGCAGCGGCTGCTCTGCTGGTGCTCGGGCGCCGCCGAGGGGTGGGCGCTCTACGCCGAGCGGCTGATGCAGGAGCTCGGCTTCCTCGACGACCCCGGCGACCTGCTCGGCATGCTGGACTCCCAGGAGCTGCGCGCCGCCCGCGTCGTCCTCGACATCGGCGTGCACCTGGACCTGCCCATCCCGGCCGGTGCCGCCGGGGGCGACCGCTGGACCTACGACGTCGCCCTGGCGTTCCTCCGCGAGCACGTGAGCATGCCGGACGCGATGCGGGTCGACGAGCTGCACCGCTACCTCGGCTGGCCCGGGCAGGCGCCGGTGTACAAGATCGGCGAGCGCGTCCTGCTGGTCTGCCGGGACGAGGCGCGGCAGCGGATGGGCGCGGAGTTCGACCTCAAGCGCTGGCACGCCGACGTGCTCTCGCTCGGTCAGCTCGGCCTGGATCCGCTCGCCGCGGAGCTCGCCCGCATGTCGTCGGTCTGAGCCGCGCGCGGAGGCGTTGACCGGCGCCCGGCGCACCGTCACCGTCATCGGCACGGAGGTGTCCGATGACCGTCCTGGGAGCCGGAGCCGGGCAGCGGCTCACCGCGCTGGGCTCGACCTACACGACCAAGGCCGACGGGAGCACGACGGAGGGCGCCTACTGGCTGGTCGAGGAGGAGTTCTGGGGCGCCACCACTCCCCTGCACCGGCACACCACCGCCGACGAGGCGTTCTACCTGCTCTCGGGGCGCGTGTCGGTGTGGCTGGACGGCGCGGAGACCGAGGCCGGCCCGGGTGACTTCCTGCTGATGCCCCGCGGCCACGCGCACGCGCTGCGCCGGATCGGCGACGAGCCGGCCCGCATGCTCACCCTGGTCAGCCCGGCCGGCATGGAGCACTTCTTCCGGGCCGTCGTCGACGCCGGGGAGGAAGCGCTGCTGGCCGACCCGGAACGCCTGGCCGCGCTCGCCGCCGAGCACGGCACCGACATCCTCGGCGACCACCCTGCGCTCTGATCAGGCGCCGCTCCCCGCCGAGAACCTCAGCCGACGCCGAGGTCGCGGGCGATGAGCATCCGCTGCACCTCGCTGGTGCCCTCGCCGATCTCCAGGATCTTGGCGTCGCGGTAGAACCGGCCGACCGGGAACTCGTTCATGAACCCGTACCCGCCGTGCACCTGCGTGGCGTAGCGGGCGTTGTCCATCGCGACCTCGGAGCTGTAGAGCTTCGCGATCGAGGCCTCCCGCTTGAACGGCTCGCCGCGCAGCATCTTCTCCGCGGCTCGGTAGTAGGCCAGCCGAGCGGTGGAGGCCCGTACCTCCATGTCGGCGATCATGAACTGGATCGCCTGGTTCTTGCCGATCGGCTGGCCGAACGCCTCCCGCTGCGCGGCGTACTTCACCGACTCGTCGACGCACCCCTGGGCCAGCCCGACCGAGAGCGCCGAGATCGCGATCCGCCCCTCGTCGAGGATCGACAGGAACTGGGCGTACCCACGACCACGAACACCGACCAGGTTCTCCTCCGGCACGCGGCAGTCGTCGAACGAGAGCTCGCGGGTGTCCGAGGCGTTCCAGCCCACCTTCGAGTACCGCTGGCCGACGGTGAAGCCCGGCGTCCCCGAGGGGACGATGATCGCCGAGATCTCCTTGCCGCCGTCCGGGCGCGTGCCGGTGACCGCGGTGACCGTGACCAGCCCGGTCAGGTCGGTGCCGGAGTTGGTGATGAACGCCTTCGAGCCGTTGATCACCCAGTGGCCGTCCTCCAGCCGCGCGGTGGTGCGGGTGGCGCCGGCGTCCGAGCCGCCGCCGGGCTCGGTCAGGCCGAACGCGCCCAGCACCTCGCCGGCGCACAACCGCGGCAGCCACTCGCGCTTCTGCTCCTCGGAGCCGAAGCGGTGGATCGGCATGGCGCCGAGCGAGACGCCGGCCTCGACGGTGATGGCCATCGACGAGTCGACGCGGGCGAGTTCCTCGAGCACGACGCAGAGGTCGAAGTAGGTGCCGCCCCCACCGCCGTACTCCTCGGGGAAGGGCAGCCCGAACAGCCCGAGCTCCCCCATCTGCCGCACGATCTGGGTCGGGAACTCGTCGCGTTCGTAGAACTCGCCGATCTGCGGGGCGATGACCTCGCGGGCGAACTCCTGCACCGTCTTCCGCAGCGTCTCGGTCTCGTCGCTGAGCCGGTAGTCCAACATCAGGTCTCCTGATCCTCGGGCTCGGCCGCCGGGGTCACCAGCGCGAGCCGCTCGTCCAGCGCGACGGTCTGCCCCGCCGTCACGTCGAGCTCGGCGACGGTCCCCGCCACGGGGGCGGTCAGCACGTGCTCCATCTTCATCGCCTCGACGACCAGCAGCGGGGTCCCCGCTGCCACCTCGTCGCCCACCTTCGCCTGCACCACGGTGACGGTGCCCGGCATCGGCGAGGTCACCACGCCGTCGGCCGCGTGCGCCCCTGCCGCCGATGCCAGCCGCTCGTGCTCCCGGAGCGCCGCGACGCGTCCGCCGGCGGCGAGCCACACGGTGCCGCCGGCGTGGACGACGGCGTAAGACGATGTCAGCCCGTCGAGGGTCACCGTCAGCCGCTCGCCGTTCCGCGTCGCGGAGGCGCGCTGGGGTTCGCCGTCCCCGACGGCGACCTCGGCGTCGGCCGAGCGGCCGCGCACCCGCACGGTCACCGGGTCGCCGCCACCTGCCTGCAGCCGGCGCACGGTCCACGCCGGCTCGCCCAGCCGCCAGCCGTCGGGCACGTCCCACCGGTCGACGACGGCGCCCGTCGGCTCGGCCTCCGCGAGCAGCGCCAGCGCCGCGGCCGCGTAGACCTCTGCCGGCGGCGGCTCGGGCCGCGTCAGGGCCTCGCCGCGCCGCTCGATCAGCCCGGTGTCGAGCGACCCTGCGACGACGTCGGGGTCGCGCAGGAGCTCCCAGAGGAAGCCCGCGTTCGTCGTCACCCCGAGGACGGCGGTGTGCTCGAGCGCGGCGACCAGCCGGGCGCGAGCGGTCTCGCGGGTCGGCGCCCAGGCGATGACCTTGGCCAGCATCGGGTCGTAGTCGGTGCCGACGACGCCGCCGACGACCAGCGAGCTGTCCACCCGGATCCCGGGGCCGTCGGGCTCGACCAGGCCCAGCACCGTGCCGGCCTGCGGCAGGAAGCCGCGGGCGGGGTCCTCGGCGTAGAGGCGGACCTCGATGGCGTGCCCGTCGAGGGAGACGTCGCTCTGGTCGATCGGCAGCCGCTCCCCGGCGGCGATCCGGATCTGCAGCTCGACGAGGTCCAGGCCGGTGATCGCCTCGGTCACCGGGTGCTCCACCTGCAGCCGGGTGTTCATCTCCAGGAAGAAGAAGGCCATGTCCTGCCCCCGGGCAGTCCGGTCGGCGTCCACGATGAACTCGACCGTGCCCGCGCCGGTGTACCCGACCGCCCTGGCCGCCTCGACCGCGGCCCGCCCCATCGAGGCCCGCATCGAGGTGTCCAGCAGCGGGGAGGGCGCCTCCTCGATCACCTTCTGGTGCCGGCGCTGCAGGCTGCACTCGCGCTCGCCGAGGTGGATGACGTTCCCGTGGGCGTCACCGAGCACCTGGACCTCGATGTGCCGGGAGGTGCCGATGTAGCGCTCGACCAGCAGCGTGTCGTCGCCGAAGGAACCCCGCGCCTCCCGCCGGGCCGCGGCGATCGCGTCGGGCAGCTCGTCCTCGGACCGGACCACCCGCATGCCCTTGCCGCCGCCACCCGCGCTGGGCTTGAGCAGCGCGGGGAAGCCGACGGCGACGGCGGCGTCGGCCACCTGCGCATCGGTCATGCCCGGCTCGGTGCGCCCGGGGACGACCGGCACCCCGGCGGCCACGACCGTCTGCTTGGCGCGGATCTTGTCGGCCATGGCCTCGATCGCGGCGACCGGCGGGCCGATGAAGACGACGCCGGCCTCCTCGCAGGCGCGGGCGAACTCGACGTTCTCCGACAGGAACCCGTACCCGGGGTGGATCGCCTGCGCGCCGGTCCGGGCGGCCGCCTCGAGCACCCGCTCGATCGAGAGGTAGCTCTGCGCGGCAGGGGCCGGCCCGATGGGGACGGCGACGTCGGCCAGCCGGGTGTGCAGCGCACCGGCGTCGGCATCGCTGTGCACCGCGACCGAGCGGATGCCCATCGCCCGCAGGGTCCGGATCACGCGTACGGCGATCTCCCCGCGGTTGGCGACGAGCACGGTCTCGAACATCCCCGTCACCGCCGTCCCTCCGAAGAAGGGCCACAAGCACGCTTTTGGCCCTTCCGGGAGGGGTCACATGCGGAAGACGCCATAGCCGACCTCCTCGAGGGGCGCGTTGGCGCAGGCGGACAGGGCCAGGCCGAGCACGGTGCGGGTGTCGGCGGGGTCGATCACGCCGTCGTCCCACAGCCTCGCGGTGGCGTAGTACGGGTGACCCTGCGACTCGTACTGCTCCCGGATCGGCGCCTTGAACGCCTCCTCCTCCTCGGCCGGCCACTCCTCACCGCGGGCCTCGAGCCCGTCGCGGCGCACCGTCGCCAGCACCGAGGCCGCCTGCTCCCCGCCCATCACCGAGATGCGGGCGTTGGGCCAGGTGAACAGGAAGCGGGGCGAGTAGGCCCGGCCGCACATGGAGTAGTTGCCGGCGCCGAACGAGCCGCCGATGACCACGGTCAGCTTGGGCACCCGGGCGGTGGCGACGGCGGTGACCATCTTGGCGCCGTGCTTGGCGATGCCGCCCGCCTCGTAGTCGCGGCCGACCATGAACCCGGAGATGTTCTGCAGGAACAGCAGCGGGATCTTCCGCCGATCGCACAGTTCGATGAAGTGCGCGCCCTTGAGTGCCGACTCGCTGAACAGCACGCCGTTGTTGGCGATGATCCCCACCGGGTGCCCGTGCAGCCGGGCGAAGCCGGTGACCAGCGTCTGCCCGTACAGCGGCTTGAACTCGGCGAACCGGGAGCCGTCGACCAGCCGGGCGATCACCTCGCGGACGTCGTAGGGGGTGCGCGGGTCGGGCGGCACGACCTCGTAGACCGAGGCGGGGTCGTACTGCGGCTCCTCGACCGGTTCGACGTCCCACGGCCGCGGCTCGCGCGGGCCGAGCGTCGAGACGATCTGCCGCACGATCTGCAGGGCGTGCGCGTCGTCGTCGGCCAGGTGGTCGGTGACCCCGCTGACCCGACTGTGCAGGTCTCCCCCGCCCAGGTCCTCGGCGGTGACCTCCTCGCCGGTAGCGGCCTTCACCAGCGGCGGACCGCCGAGGAAGATCGTGCCCTGGCCGCGGACGATCACCGCCTCGTCGCTCATCGCCGGCACGTACGCCCCGCCGGCGGTGCAGGAGCCGAGGACGGCGGCGATCTGCGCGATGCCGGCCTTGGAGAGGTTGGCCTGGTTGTAGAAGATCCGGCCGAAGTGCTCCCGGTCGGGGAAGACCTCGTCCTGCATCGGCAGGAAGGCGCCGCCGGAGTCGACCAGGTAGATGCACGGCAGCCGGTTGTGCAGCGCCACCTCCTGCGCCCGGAGGTGCTTCTTCACCGTCATCGGGTAGTAGGTGCCGCCCTTGACCGTGGCGTCGTTGGCCACGATCACGCACTCGCGGCCGCTCACCCGGCCGATGCCGGTGATGATCCCGGCCGCCGGGGCGTCGCCGTCGTAGAGCCCGTGGGCGGCCAGCGGCGAGAGCTCCAGGAACGGGCTGCCCGGGTCCAGCAGGGCGTCCACCCGCTCCCGCGGCAGCAGCTTCCCGCGGGACACGTGCCGCTCGCGGGCCCGCTCGCCGCCGCCCAGCGCCACCGTGCGCAGTTGCTCGGCCAGGTCGGCGGCCAGGGCCGCGTGGGCGGCGGCGTTCCGCGCGACGACGCCGGGGTCGGCCGAGGCGGCTCTACCGAGTACCGGAGCATCCACGGCCGAAGGTTAGCCGTGCGGGATCAGTTCTCCGGGAGAGGCGGGGTCGGCAGCGCCAGGGCGTCGGTGGCGATCCTGTCGATCTCGGCCGAGGTCCCGCCGGCGGACGGGTCGACCCACGCGCTCTCGACGATCGTCACCGTCGGGCCGGAGACCGCGCTGGCGTACTCGGCGCTCTCCAGCCGGGACGGGCCGCCCGGGTACCGGACCTCCTCGCGGAGCAGGTCGTTGACGTTGCCGGTGCCCGCGGTGTCGGTGAGGCCGCGCAGATCACGCGCCGCGGCGGTGTCGGGCATGCGCACCCGGGCCACGGAGACGACGACGGCGCGGCCGCCGACCTCTCCGGACCACAGCGCTCGGGACAGGCCGGTGCAGTCGGTCGCCCCGAAGAAGTCCGCCGCCCTGCCGTAGGCGTGCGCCGCGCAGCTCTCGTCCACCTCGGCCGCCTCGAGCGTGTAGGACACCCCGGCGACCTCCTGCACGGAGCCGACCTCCGGTCCGGCCGCGGCGGTGTCCTCCCCAGGCTGCTCCGGCGCGGCGGCGCCGCCCTCGCCGTCTCCGCCCCCGAACACGAGCCAGGCGGCGACGCCGACCAGGAAGAGGGCGAGAGCGACGGCGACCGCCACCGCGATCCGGCGCGCGCGTCCCGGGCTCCGGGTAGCGGCGTCGGAGTCCGCGAGCTGCGGAGGCTGCTGGGCCGGGAGGACGGCGGTGGGCGGGGGCCCGGGATCGGAGTCGCCGCCGAAGAGGCCACCGATCCCGGCGTCGCCGGGCGGCGGCGGGGCCGGCGCGTCGACGGGGACGGGGTTGGTGGCCCCGGCGCCGGCGGAGGCCTGCGCCTCCGCGGCGGCCGCGGCGTGCGCGGCGGCGACGGAGGCGGCGAGCGCCTGT
>NZ_LWUA01000041.1 GCF_005222955.1 Blastococcus sp. CCUG 61487
TGGGTCAGGAACGACCGCTGCGGGGCGCGCCTACATCCTCACTGTCAGGCGGGGGTGACCTCGTAGGTGTGGCCGGCGGCGCGCAGCCGCTCCACCAGGACATCGCCCAGCGCCGTCGCGGGGGTGAGCGAGCCGGCTCGGTCGGGCAGCCGGTCGCCGTCCAGGGCGAGCGCGAGCGCCGACTCCCCCAGCATCACCGCGGTCGCGGCGTAGCCCGGGTCGCCCTTGCCCGCGGCGACGGCCTTGTACCGACGGCCGCTCTCGGTGCTCGCCTCGACGTCCATCCGGAACCAGCCCGACTTCCTGGCCTCCTCGCTCGGCCCCGTTCCCGGGGCCGGCAGCACCCGGTCGAGCAGCGAGGCGGTGGGCCCGAAGCTCATCGCGGAGACGGCGCCCAGCAGCCCGGCCGTGACGATCCCCGACGTCACGGCGCCACGGATTCCGCCGCCCACGCCCATGACCTCGCCGTAGCTGAACTCGCGGCCGTACGCCCAGTCCTGCAGCGCGTTGCTCCGCCGCACGATGCGGGTGTTGAACGAGGACATCACGAAGGTCGCCGTCCAGCGGCCGTCCGGGGTCCGCGCCGGCATGCTCCCGTCCGCGGGCTGCTCGGTGCTCGGCTCCGCCGCGCGGTCGGGGCTCAGCGCGTAGCGGTCGCCCACGACGCGACGCCGCGACGGGTCCTTCTTCAGCGCCTCGACCTGCGCCCGCATCGAGTCGATCGTCCCGCCGCTGAACCCGCCCTTGAGCGTCGCCACCAACCGGACGTCGCGCAGCCCACCGGCGCCGTCCGCGGCCGCACGCTGGGCGAGCAGCATGGCGCTGAGGTCCGACGGGATGGAGTCGTAGCCGCACGCGTGCACGATCCGCGCGCCGCTCTCCCGCGCCACGGCGTCGGTCCGGTCGATCGCGTCACGGACGAACAGCACCTCGCCGGTCAGGTCGGCGTAGTGCGTCCCGGCCGCGGCGCACGCCTCGACCAGCGGCATCCCGTAGCGCGCGTACGGCCCCACGGTCGTGGCCACGACCCGCGTCCTGGCGGCCAGCGCTGCCATCGACGCCGGGTCCGAGGCGTCGGCCTCGATCAGCGGCCAGTCCGCAGCGGCCGCCGGCAGCGCCGCCCGCGCCTCCTCCAGCCGGGCCCGCGAGCGGCCGGCGAGAGCGATGCGGAGGTCCGCAGGAGCGTGCTCGGCGAGGTAGGCGGCGAGCAGCTTGCCGACGAAGCCGGTCGCCCCGAAGACGACGAGGTCGGAGTCGCGTGCGGTGGCGGTCATGCCCGCATGCTTACCGCGCTCGGCGCCTCCCGCCCACACCGGGCCGTTCGGCAACGTCGGTACCGGCTGCCACGATGGCCGCGTGCTGCTCGCCGACGTCGTCGACACCTCCGCTCGCGTCGCGGGCACGCGCTCCCGCACGGCCAAGGCCGGCGCCATCGCCGACCTGCTCCGCCGGGCCGAACCGGCGGAGGTCGAGCCGGTCACCGCGTGGCTCTCCGGCGAGACCGGCCAGGGCCGGCTCGGCGTCGGCTGGCGCACTCTCGCCGCCCGCACGGGTCCCGTCGCGGAGCAGCCGTCGCTGACGGTGGCCGCCGTCGTCGAGGCGTTCGCCGACCTGGCGACGACGTCCGGCGCGGGTTCGGCGGCCCGCCGCGACGAGGTGCTCACCGGGCTGTTGTCGGCAGCGACCGCCGCGGAGCAGCGCTTCCTCGGCAGCCTGCTCACCGGCGAGCTGCGGCAGGGCGCGCTGGAGGGTGTGGTGCTCGACGCCGTCGCCGCGGCCGCGGAGGTCCCGCCGGCTGCCGTGCGCCGTGCGTTCATGCTCTCCGGCCGGCTCCCGGAGACCGCCGCCACCGCGCTCACCGGGGGCGTCGACGCGCTCGAGGCGGTCCGCCTGGAGGTTGGACGTCCGGTGCGCCCGATGCTGGCCAGCCCGGGATCCTCGCTCGACGCCGCCCTGGCCGACCTCGGCGCCGAGGTCACCGTGGAGTTCAAGCTCGATGGCGCGCGCATCCAGGTGCACCGGGACAGCGACGTCGTCCGGGTCTGGACCAGGACGCTGCGGGAGATCACCGACGGCGTCCCCGAACTGGTCGCGCAGGTGCAGGCGCTCCCCTGCCGGACCGCCGTCCTCGACGGAGAGACCCTCGCGCTCGACGACGACGGCCGCCCGCGCGCCTTCCAGGACACGATGAGCCGCTTCGGCAGCCAAGCCCCGGACGCGGCCACCGTGCTCAGCCCGTTCTTCTTCGACCTGCTGCACCTCGACGGCCGCGATCTGCTCGACGAGCCGCTGGACGCACGGCTCGACGCGCTGGCCGGGCTGCTGGCGGACGACGCGCACACGGCGCTGCGGATGCCCGGCGTGCGACGGCCCGACCCTGAGCAGGCGGCGCAGGTGCTGGACGACGCGCTGGCCGGCGGGCACGAAGGCGTCGTCGTCAAGGCGCTGGACGCGCCGTACGCCGCGGGCCGGCGCGGCAAGGCGTGGCAGAAGGTGAAGCCCGTGCACACCCTCGACCTCGTCGTCCTGGGTGCGGAGTGGGGCTACGGCCGCCGCACCGGCACGCTCTCCAACATCCACCTCGGCGCCCGTGACCCCGACGGCGGCGAGCCGGTCATGGTCGGCAAGACGTTCAAGGGGATGACCGACGAGCTGCTGGCGTGGCAGACCGAGACGTTCCCCGGCCTCGCCCGCGAGCGCCCCGAGTGGGGGGTGCTGCTGCGACCCGAGCTGGTCGTGGAGATCGCCGTCGACGGCGTGCAGCGCAGCCCCCGCTACCCCGGCGGCGTGGCGCTCCGGTTCGCTCGCGTGCTGCGCTACCGCCCGGACAAGACCCCGGCCGAGGCCGACACGATCGACACCGTGCGGGCCCTGCTCGCACCCTGACCGTCGGAGCTAGCCCGCGCGCTCGACAGGCTCCCCACCTGGGCTCCGGTGGAGGTACCACTCGGTGCCGAGCAGCGCGGCGCGTGCCTCGGGATGTGCCGCGGCGACCAGCCCCGGGACCGCTCCCCGGTCCGCCTCGCTCCGGTGCGCCAGGACAGCGGCGATCTTGCGCTCCAGCCACGGGGAGACGTCGATCCGCTCGCTGATCTGCTCGTCCAGGACGCCGTGGACGGCCCGCTGCTCGCCGATCACCGTCCGCAGCTCCGCCACGACCGACATGGGGTGGGTGGCGAGGTACAGGGAGCGTGGCCGCCACGGCTCCCCGGCGTCCGGGTACAGCTCGAGCCCGGCCGCCTCCGCGGCCAGCGCCGTCACGCGGTTGGTGTGGAGGTGGTCGGGGTGACCCGTCATCCCGCCGTAGGCGTCATGGGTGACGACGACGTCCGGACGGAACTCGCGGATGTGCACGACCAGCGCCCGGACGACCTCGTCGAGCGGTGCCGCGCAGAAGGGCGGCCGTCCCGGCGCGGACTCGGGCACCTTCGCGTCGGCGTAACCCAGCATGCGCGGCGCACCGGCGCCCAGGATCCGGACCGCCTCGGCCAGTTCGCGGGCGCGCACGGACCCCTCGGACCAGGTGGCGGTGACCACCGCGGTCCGCGCACCGGCGTCGACGGCACGGGCCAGGAGCCCACCGGCGGACAGCGACTCGTCGTCGGGGTGCGCGAAGACGGCGAGCACGCTCGGTTCTGCCACGGGGTCTGCCTCCTGGGGAGCGGTCAGCGCAGGGCGTCGCGGATGAAGGCGACGACGTCGGCGAGGACCTCGTCGGCGTTGGTCTCGTTGAAGATCTCGTGCTGGGCGCCGGGGTAGATCTTCTCGACGTAGCGCTCTCCGCGGAGCTTCTCCACGCCGGCGCGCGTGCTCTCGAGGGGCACCAGCCGGTCGGCCTCTCCGTGCGCCCACATCAGCGGCAGCGCACCGAGCGACGGGCCTGCCTCGATCGCCGCGAGCCCCCGGGCGATCGCCTCGACGGTGGGCCGCTTGAACGGGCCGTGCCAGACGAGCGGGTCGGCGGCGTAGATCCGGCCGACCTCGGGGTCGCGGGACAGCGTGGTGATGTCCAGCGGGACGTCGGGGATCTCCGGGAGCGCGAGGAGCTGGGACGCGGCCTCCCACGGGCCGACGAGCGGACCGGAGAGGACGAGCGCGGCGAGCGTGTCGCCGTACCGCTGGGCGTAGCGGGCGGCGATCAGGCCACCCATCGAGTGGCCGACCAGCACCACCGGCAGGTCCCGGTGCTGCTCGCGGGCGCGCCGGTCCACCGCGTGCAGGTCGTCGACCACGTACTCGAAGTCGCCGACGACGACCCGCTCGCCCTCGCTCTTGCCGTGCCCGACGTGGTCGACGGCATGCACCGCGGCCCCGGCGTCGACGAGCGCCTCGGCGACGTGCCCGTACCTGCCGCAGTGCTCGCCGTAGCCGTGCGCCAGGAGGACGACGTGAGTGGGGGCGCCGTCGCCGTCCCACGTCCGGCCGGCCAGCCGCCCGCCGTGCCCGTCGATGCTCCACTCCTGCGAGCCGGCCATCCGCCACCTCCGTGTCCGTGCACTTCCGCGTGTTGATCAGCTCACCTGATCATCCGGCGTCCTCCCTCACTGTGGACCGCGAGGGAGGACGTCCGACGATCAGGTGAGCTGATCATCGCCGAGCCGCCGAGGCGACGCGCGGTGCCACCTCGGTGCCGAGCAGTTCGATGCCGCGCAGCAGGTCGGCGTGCGCGAGCCGCGGGTTGGTCATCTGGATCGAGATCCGGTCGACCCCGCCGAGCTGCCCGGCGATCCGCACCAGCTTCTCCGCCACCGTGTCCGGGTCGCCCATGAAGAAGGCGCCGTTCGGGCCGCTGGTCGCGTCGAACTGCGCGCGGCTGGGCGGGGCGAACCCGCGCTCCCGGGAGACCTTGTCGAACAGCTCGTGCCAGCCCGGGTAGATCGTGTCGGCCGCCGCCTGCGTGCTCTCGGCGACGAAGCCGAACACGTGCAGCCCCACCTTCAGCCGCTCCGGCGGGTGCCCCGCCTGCGCGCCGGCCCGGCGGTAGAGGTCGATCAGCGGCGCGAACTGCCGGGGCTCGCCGCCGATGATGGCCACCATCAGCGGCAGGCCGAGCAGCCCGGCCCGCACGAACGACTCCGGTGTCCCGCCCACCCCCACCCAGATCGGCAGCGGGTCCTGCAGCGGCCGCGGGTAGACGCCCTGCCCGGTGAGCGGCGGGCGGTGCCGGCCCGACCAGGTGACGTGCTCGGACTCCCGGATCCGCAGCAGCAGGTCCAGCTTCTCGGCGAACAGCTCGTCGTAGTCGGCCAGGCTCAGGCCGAACAGCGGGAACGCCTCGGTGAACGAGCCGCGGCCGACGACGAGGTCGACCCGGCCCTTCGAGATCAGGTCCACGGTGGCGAACTGCTGGAACACCCGCACCGGATCCGCGGCGCTGAGCACCGCCACCGCGCTGCCCAGGCGGATCCGCGAAGTGCGGGCCGCCGCCGCGGCGAGGATCACCGGCGGCGCCGAGTCGTAGTACTCGCTGCGGTGGTGCTCACCGATCCCGAACGAGTAGAGCCCCACCCGGTCGGCGAGCTCGATCTCCTCGAGGAGGTGGGCCATCCGTTCCTCGGGTCCGACGAGCCGACCCGTCGCGGGATCGGTCACCGCCGCCACGAAGCTGTCGATCCCGAGATGCATGGGCTCAGTGAAGCAGGGTGGGCGGGCAGGCGCGGTCCGCAGCGGACGCCGGTCCGCCCGCGTGGCGACGACGTCGACCGGGCAGTACCCCGGCATGGGAACTGCGCGGCCGGCACGCGGGCGCGCGCGGTGGCTGCAGGCACACGGGCCGCACCGGATCCCGCCGCGGGACTGGCTGCGCATCCTGGGCCGCACCGCGCGGCACGTCCTCGACGACCGCCTCATGGCCCTGGCCGCCGCCGTGAGCTTCTTCGCCATCCTGTCGATCGCGCCGCTGCTGGTGACGGCGCTGTCGATCTACGGCGCGGTCAACACCCCCGACCAGGCGCTCGACCAGCTCTCCTCGGTCGCCGAGGTGCTGCCGCCCGAACTCGAGCCGCTGGTGGCCGAGCAGCTGACCACGATCACCACCGCCTCGGCGCAGGTGCTCACCTGGCGCGGCCTGTCGGGGCTGGTCGTCGCGCTGGTCACCGCGACGACCGCCGCCACCTACCTCATCGACGCGCTGACCCTGGCCTACTCGGAGACCGAGACCCGCAGCTTCGGGCAGCGCACCCGCCTCGCGGTCACCTTCGTGCTCTCCGGCGCGGTGGTCCTGGGCGCGGTGATCGCCGGCACCGGTGCGCTGTCCCGCCGGCTCGACCGGCTGCCCGATCCGCTCCGGCCACTCGCGCCGGCCGTGCTGTGGCTGACCCTCGCCGTGCTGCTCGCGCTCGTCCTCGCCGTCCTGTACCGCTTCGCCCCCGACCGGCAGCGGGCGCGCTGGCGGTGGATCAGCGTCGGCGCCGCGTTCGCCACGGTGCTGTGGCTCGTGACGTCGCTCGTGCTGTTCGCCTACGTGCAGAGCCTCGGCTCCTACGAGACCACCTACGGCTCGCTCGGCGGGGTGGCCATCAGCATGTTCTGGCTGTGGCTCAGCGTCTTCCTCGTGATCATCGGCGCCACCGTCAACGCGGAGAGCGAGCGGCAGACCGTGCGCGACTCGACCGTCGGCCCCGAGCGGCCGGCGGGCGAGCGGGGCGCCGTCGTCGCCGACAGCGTGCCCCCGCACGAGGACGAGGACCCGCGCGGGAACTGAGCGGCTCAGGACGCGGGAGCCCGCAGGTGCTGCTCGAAGAACCGCAGGATGCGCGCCCAGGCGTCCTCGGCCGAGGGCTGGTGGTAGGCGAAGCCGGCCACCTTCTCCAGCACGCTGAACGGACCGAGGTTGTGCCGGTTCATGAACGAGTGGCCGGCGCCCGGGTACTCCTCGACGTCGTGCGGCACCTCGAGCCGGGTCAGCACACCCGACAGCTCCGCCGCCGCGCCCCGGAACATCCGGTCCCGCTTGCCGTAGCTGGCCACGATCGGGCAGGCGCCCGCGAGCACCTCCTCGGCGTTGTCCGGGACGGCGCCGTAGTTGGGCGCCGCCGCGTCGAAACCGCGCGTGGCGGCCAGCAGCGCGAACCCGCCGCCCATGCAGAAGCCCACGACACCGACCCGCCCGGTGCTGTCCGGCCGCTCGACCAGCCATCGCCGGGTGGCCTCCAGGTCGCCGAAGGCGGCGCCCTCCCCGCGCAGCATCGCCCCGAAGGTCGACCTCAGGCAGCGCAGCACGCCCCCGGCGGTGAACAGGTCCGGGGCGACGGCGAGGTATCCCGCCGCGGCCAGCCGGTCGGCCTGCTGGCGGGTGTCGTCGTTGAGCCCGAGCGCCTCGTGGACGACGACGACGGCCGGCCACGGCCCCTCGCCGGTCGGCGGCGTCGCGAGGTAGGCGCGCAGCTCCGGGGCGCTCTCGCCGCCGGGGATCGAGATGTCGGGCACGGGGCCTCCTGAGGGCCGCTAGCTGCCCGGGCGGAACGGGTTCTTGCCCGCCCGGAACAGGGTCTCCTGCGTGAAGCTGGCGGCCAGGGTGCCCGCCGCGGAGAAGATCGCACCGGTGTACCAGCCGCGTCGACCGGAGACCGTGCCCGGCTGCATGTCCATGAGCACCCACTCGTCCAGGGGCACGTGCCGGTGGAACCAGACGGCGTGGTCGAGCGTCGGCCCGGGGCTCGCCTCGTCCTGCGGCATGTTGGCCAGGCCCGTGCCGATGTCGGACAGGTAGGTGAGCACGCAGGCGTGCACGAGGTGGTCGTCGGGCAGCGGCACCGTCGTCCGGGCCCAGAACCGGGTCGGCAGCCGCCAGCCGGGGTCGGCCTGACCGGGCCGGCGGCTCTCCATCGTGAACAGCCGCGGCATGCCGTGGCTGGCGAGCCCCTCCGGCCCGTCGGTGTCCGGCATCTCCTGGACCGGGAAGTCCGGTCCGGCGCCGCCGGCGTGGAAGGAGGCGGCCATGCTGAAGATGACCTCACCGCCCTGGACCGCGACCACGCGGCGCGCGGAGAACGAGCCGCCGTCGCGGTCCCGCTCGACCCGGAAGATCGTCGGCCGGGCGGCGTCCCCGCTGCGCAGGAAGTAGCCGTGCAGCGAGTGCGGCAGCCGGCCCTCGGCCACCGTCAGCCCGGCGGCCAGCAGCGCCTGGGCGGCGACCTGACCGCCGTACAGCGGGAACGGGTCGGCGAACACCAGGGTGCTGCGGTACAGGTCCCGGTCGATCTCCTCGAGATCCAGGACGTCGTGCACCGTCGGCTGGGCATCGCCCTCGTGCTGCACCGCGTTCCTCCCGGTCGTTCGGCGGATGACGTCCCGGGAACCTTACGGACCGGCGACCGGCCCGGACGGGTGAACCCGGGGCCCGGACCACGACGGGTCCGGGCCCCCTGGGTCCAGCGGGTCGACCGTCAGCTCTCCGTGAGCCGCCCCAGCCGCTCCACGGCCTCGACGAACTCCTCGACCATGTCGAGCACGACGCGCCGGGCGGGCCGGACGGTGCTCATGCTCGCGCTGCCCACGATCTGGCCGACGAAGTAGGTGGCCAGGTCGTTGGCCGGCGTCCCCGGCTTGTCGGCGACCCGGTTGATCCGCGCCAGCGCCTCGCCGACCAGCATCGGCTGCAGCGGCATCGGCAGGGTGCCCGGGCTCTCGGGCGCCTCCCACTCCTCGGTCCACGGGCTGCGGAGCATCCGGGCCGGCTTGCCGGTCATCGACCGGGAGCGCACCGTGTCGCCGAGGCCCGCGCGGAGGAACTTCTCCTTGACCGCGGGGTTGGTCTCGGCCTCCTCGGTGGTCAGCCACACCGAGCCGCACCACACGCCGTCGGCACCCAGGGCCATGCCGGCGGCGAGCTGCCGGCCCCGTCCGATCCCGCCGGCGGCCAGCACCGGCAGCGGGCCGACCGCGTCGACCACCTCCGGCACCAGCACCATCGTGGCGATCTGGCCGGTGTGCCCGCCGGCCTCGGTGCCCTGCGCGACGATCAGGTCCGCGCCGGCCTCCTTGTGCCGGACCGCGTGGTGCACCGAGCCGGCCAGCGCCGCCACCGGGATGCCGGCACCGTGCGCCCGCTCGATGAAGTGCGGCGGCGGCGGGCCCAGCGCGGACGCGACGAGCTTGGTCTCGTGCGCGAACAGCACGTCGAGCAGTGGGGCCATGCTCTTCGGGTCCACCCGCATGCCGCCCACGCCGGAGCTGCGGCCGCCCGTCGGAGCGTCGCCCGGCAGCGGCGGGATGTCGTACTTGTGCAGCAGCCCGTCGAGCCACTGGCGGTGCTCGTCGGGCAGCAGGTCGCCCAGGGCGTCCCGGTCCAGGCCACCGGCCTCGGCGCCGGCGAACTTCTCGGGCACGAGCAGGTCGACGCCGTACGGGCGGCCCTTCACCTCCTGCTCGATCCAGGTCAGGTCGATGTCGAGCTGCTCGGGGGTGTGGGCGACGGCGCCCAGGACGCCGAGCCCGCCGGCGTTGGTGACGGCGGCGACGACGTCGCGGCAGTGGCTGAAGGCGAAGATCGGGACGTCGATGCCGACGAGGTCGGTGGCGGCTGTGCGCACGGGTGGGGCCTCTCTCGGGGGTGGGTCGATCGGATCAGGTCAGGGAACGGCCGCCGGGCGGTGGCCCGTCGGTGGCGCCCCCGGCGAAGGCCTGCGCCTTCTCCATCCAGTCGCGGGCGGCCGGGCCGTCGGTCTGCAGGGCGGTGTCGTCGACGTGCCGGCGCTGGGTGACGACGAGGCAGAAGTCCAGCGCCGGCCCGCGGACGGACTCCGGCGCGTCGTCGGGGCCCCAGCGCCAGACGTCCCCGGACGGCGAGGTCAGCTCCAGCCGCACGTCGACGGCGGGCTGCTCCTCCTTGCGGTTGGCGTACGTCCACTTCCGCGTGATGAAGCCGATCTGGCAGATGTGCCGCAGCCGGTCGGTCGGCTCGCGGGTCGCCCCGACCGCGTCGACGACGTCCTGGCCGTGCGCCCAGGTCTCCATGAGCCGCGCGGTGAGGAACGACCGCCCGCTCATCGACGGGCCGTACCAGGGCACCCGCCGGCCGGGCTCGATGCCGGCAGCCACCTCGAGCAGCCGGCGCCGGTTCGCCCGCCACGCGGCCAGCAGCTCCGCGGGGGCGAGATGGCGGTGCAGGGTCACGCCGTCCATGTCCTCCAGCAGCGGGCCGATCGAGGCGGCGAACGCCGCCTCGTCGGTGATCGCGGTCGCCGCCGCGCCGTCGAAGTAGGTGAGGTGGCCGATCTGGTCGGCCACGGTCCACCCCGGGCTCGGCGTCGGCGTGGCCCACTGCTCGGCGGAGAGCCCGGCGACGACGGCGTCCAGCGCCTCGTGCTCGGCGGCCAGGTCGGCGGCGGTCTCGGCGAGCTCGGTCATCGCTGGAGTCCCTTCAGGAAGATCTCGACCACGTCGTCGGCGGCCTGCTTGGGCGAGCTGCGCAGCGTCCGGGCCACCTCGGGCGCGGCGAGGCTGCGGCCGAGGCCGGCGAGCACCCGGGCCACCGCGGTGGTGTCGATGTCGGCGACGTCGCCGCGGGCGACCGCCGCGTCGAGCAGCTGCCGGGTGACCTCGACGAGGTACTCGTTGTGGCTGTCGACCAGCTGCCGGACCGCGGGCACCGACGCGAGATCGCGCGACCACGCGTCGGTCGCCCGGCTGACCGCCTCGTGCGCCGCCCGCAGGTAGGCGCGCACCGCGTCCAGCGGAGGCATGTCGTCGCGCAGGATCCGCTGCGCGTCCCCGCCGATCCGCCACAGCTGGCGGTCGACCACCATGAGCACGAGCTCGTCCCGGCTGGGCGCCAGCGCGTACAGGGTGCGCAGCGAGCAGCCGGCCCGCGCGGCGATCTCGGCCATGGTGAGGTCGGCGAAGCCGTCGCGGAACATCGGGTCGAGCAGCTCCAGCACCTCGCGCTGCCGCTCGGTGAGCCGGCTGCGGCGCTCGCGGTCCAGGAACGGGCGGGGTCGCTCGACGGCGACCGGCACGCTCACGTCGTCGTCCCGTCGAGCAGCGCGACCGGGACGTCGACGTGCCGCGCCCGCAGCCACTCCCCCAGGCTCTTGGCCTGCCCGTCCTGACGGGTCGAGGCGGCCACCCCCTCCTGCAGCAGGCCGTGGACGACGAAGTTCAGCGAGCGCAGCGCCGGCAGCCGGTACCGCTCGACCCGCAGCGGAGCCGTCTCGGGCAGCAGCTCGGTGAACCGCTCGGTCGTCAGGAACCCGTCCAACCAGGCCCACGCGTCGTCGCTGCGGGCGAACACGCCGAGGTTGGCGTTGCCGCCCTTGTCCCCCGACCGCGCGCCCACGACCCGGCCCAGCGGCACCCGCTGGGTCTCCCCCGCCGGCGCCGGAACCGACGGTCCGGGCAGCGGCTCCACCGGCGCGGCCGGCGTCGTCGGGGCGGTGGAGGGGATCGTCGTCGTCGGCCCGCCCAGGACCGTCACCTGCTGAGGGACGAGCTCGGCCGGCACGACGGTGGGCCGGTAGACGCCGTACGGGCGGGCGTCGCGGCCACCGCCCCCGATGCCGAAGAAGCCCGGGATGGTAGCCAGCGCCAGCTCGGTCATCGCCGCGCTCACCGACCGGCCGAGCTTCTTCTCGTCCGGGTCCTTGAGGGTCAGCCGCCACACGGCGACCGCCTCCTCGTTCGTGGCCGGGTCGGCCTTGTCGGTGCGCACCACGGTCGTCGTCACGTCGGCGAAGTCCGACGGCTCGTACGGGCAGGCGGCCCAGAACGCCTCGTCGACCAGCGCCGCCTTCGCCTCGATGTCCAGGCCGACGAGCGCCACGCCGAGGTCGCTGCGGAAGCCGCCAAGGGAGTTCATCGCCACCTTGAGCGTCGACGGCGGCGGCTCGCCCCTGGCCCCGCTGATCCGCACCCGGTCGGGCCCGGTCTGCTCCAGGGCCACGGTGTCGAAGCGGGCGGTGACGTCGGGGCCGAGGTACGCGGGGCTGCCGATCTCGTAGAGCAGCTGCGAGGTCACGGTCCCGATCGACACCTCCCCGCCGGTGCCGTCGTGCTTGCCGATCACGCTCGACCCGTCGGCGGCGATCTCCGCCCAGGGGAAGCCGGTGCGGGCCATGCCCGGCACCTCGGTGAAGAACGAGTAGTTGCCGCCGGTGGCCTGGGTGCCGCACTCGATGACGTGCCCGGCGACGACGGCGCCGGCGAGGGCGTCCCAGTCGTCGCGCGCCCAGCCGTGGTGCCAGGCGGCGGGGCCGCAGACGATCGCGGCGTCGGTGGTGCGCCCGGTGATGACGATGTCGGCGCCGGAGTCCAGTGCGTCGACGATCCCCCAGCAGCCGAGGTAGGCGTTGGCGCTGATGAACCGGGACGGGTCGCCGAGCGGCTCGCCGGTGTCCAGGTGCGCGAGGTCGACGCCGGCGGCGACCAGCTCGTCGAGCCGCGGCAGCAGGTCGTCCCCGTTGACGTAGGCGATCGTCGGCGACAGGCCGAGCGTCGACGCGACCTCCGCCACCGCCTCGGCGCACCCGTCGGGGTCCAGCCCACCGGCGTTGGCGACGACCTTGATGCCGCGGTCCAGGCAGGTGCCCATGACCTGCTCCATCTGCCGCACGAACGTGCGCGCGTAGCCGCCGCCCGGCCGCGAGGCCCGGGTGCGCGCCAGGATGAGCATGGTCAGCTCGGCGAGCCAGTCGCCGGTGAGGACGTCGATCGGCCCGCCCTCGACCATCTCCCGGGCGGCGGAGAGCCGGTCGCCGTAGAAGCCCGAGCAGTTGGCGATCCGCAGCGGCCCCCGGGTGCGTGGTTCAGCCATCGGAGCCCTCCTCCTCGGGCTCGACGACCAGCAGGACGGCGCCGTTGTCGACCTGGTCCCCGACGGCGGCCCGCACCTCGGTGACGACGCCGTCGAACGGGGCCTTCACGTGGTGCTCCATCTTCATCGCCTCGAGCAGCACCAGCGTCTGCCCCGACGTCACCCTGTCGCCGACGGCGCAGCGCACGTCGAGGACCACACCGGGCATCGGGGCGACGAAGCCGCCCTCGACCGCCCCGGCGCCCGGCGGCACGAACCGCGGGACGACGTCGAGGTCGACGGTGCCGCGCGGCGTCTGCACGAGCAGCCGCTCGCCGTCGGCGGTGACGGCGTACCGGGCGCGCCGGCCGCCGATCTCCACGTCGATGCCGTCCGCGGTCCAGGCGAGCACCCGGGCGTCGCCGACGTCGCGGACGGTGACGGTGCCGTCCCGCCGGGCCCGGTAGCGGACCTCGACCTCGTCGTCCCGGTGCCGGAAGCGCACCGACGAGTCGGGCAGCCGGGCGTTCCGCCAGCCGGCGGGCACCGAGCGCAGCACGCGGGCCTCCGCCCGATTGCGGCCCCGCAGCCACAGCGCCGCCGCGGCGGTGGCCCGGCACAGCTCGTCGTCGGCCAGGACCAGCTGCGCTGCGGGCGCGTGCCGCTCGATGAAGTCCGTGGTGGTGTCACCGGCGAGGAAGGCAGGGTGGCGGAGGACGGCGACGAGGAAGTCGCGGTTGGTGGTGAGCCCGCCGAGGTGCAGCCGCTCCAGCGCGAGCGCCAACCGGCCGGCGGCCTCGCGGCGGGTGGGCGCGTGCGCGACGACCTTGGCGAGCATCGGGTCGAAGCTCACCCCGACGACCGAGCCGGCCTCGACCCCGGAGTCCCAGCGGACGACGGGCTCGGCGGCGGGCGCGAAGGCGGCGACCGTGCCCGTGGCCGGGAGGAAGCCGGCGGCCGGGTCCTCGGCGTAGAGCCGCACCTCGATGGCGTGCCCGCGGAAGGCGACGTCGTCCTGGCGGTGGTCGAGTCGTTCCCCTGCGGCCACCCGCAGCTGCTCGCGCACCAGGTCGATGCCGGTGACCTCCTCGGTGACCGGGTGCTCGACCTGCAGCCGGGTGTTCACCTCGAGGAAGAAGAACTCGCGGGTGTCGTCGTCCACCAGGAACTCGACAGTGCCCGCGGACCGGTAGCCCAGCGAACCGGCCAGGGCCAGCGCGGCCTCGCCCATCGCCGTCCGCAGGGCGTCGTCGACCACGGGCGACGGCGACTCCTCGACGATCTTCTGGTGCCGGCGCTGGACGGAGCACTCGCGCTCGCCCAGGTGCAGCAGGTTGCCGTGCTCGTCGCCGAGGATCTGGATCTCGACGTGCCGGGCCCGGCGGACGTAGCGCTCGAGGAAGACCCTGTCGTCGCCGAAGCCGGACAGCGCCTCGCGCTGCGCGCCGGCCACCGCCTCGGCGAGGTCGGCGGCGGAGTCGACGACGCGCATGCCCTTGCCGCCGCCACCGGCGGCCGCCTTCACCAGCAGCGGGTAGCCGACCGCGTCGCCGTCGCGCGGGTCGTCCGACGACGGCAGGGTCGGCACGCCGGCGGCGACCGCGGCCTTCTTCGCCGCGAGCTTGTCACCCATCGCCGCGATGACCTCCGGCGTGGGCCCGACCCAGACCAGCCCGGCGGCGAGCACGTCGGCGGCGAAGCCGGCGTTCTCGGAGAGGAATCCGTAGCCCGGGTGGATGGCGCCGGCTCCGGTGGCCCGCGCGGCCGCGATCACGGCGGCGCCGTCGAGGTAGCCGGTCTCCAGCCGGACGGCCTCGTCGGCCTCGGCGACGAACGGGGCCCCGGCGTCGGCGTCGACGTAGACGGCGACGCAGCGGTGGCCCATGGCGCGGGCGGTGCGGAACACCCGACGGGCGATCTCGCCGCGGTTGGCGACCAGCACGGTGTCGAAGGGGGCGCTCACAGCCGGAACACCCCGAACTGCTCCGCACCCTCGACCGGACCGTTCGCGACGAACGACAGGCACATGCCCAGCACCGTGCGGGTGTCGCGCGGGTCGATGATCCCGTCGTCGCTCACCGCCCCGGTGGCCCGCAGCGCCAGCGAGCCCTCCTCCTGGCCCGCCTCGACCATCGCGACGATCTTCGCGTCCTCCTCCTCGTCGAAGGGGACGCCCTTGCGCGCGGCCTGGCCGCGGCGCACCTGCGACATGACGCCGGCGATCTGCTTGGGCCCCATCACCGCGATCTTCGCCGTCGGCCAGAGGAAGGTGAACCTGTTGCCGAACGCCCGGCCGGACATGCCGTACGTGCCCGCGCCGTAGGACGAGCCGATGATCACCGTCAGGTGCGGCACCGTCGAGTTGGTGACGGCGTTGAGCATCTGGCTGCCCTTCTTGACGATGCCCGCCGCCTCGAAGTCCTTGCCCACCATGTAGCCGGTGATGTTCTGCAGGAAGACCAGCGGGACGTCGATCCGGTTGCACAGCTGGATGAAGTGCGCCGCCTTCTGCGCGGAGTCGGGGTGCAGCACGCCGTTGTTGCCGAGGATCCCGACCGGGTAGCCGTGGATCGACGCCCAGCCGCAGACCAGCGTCGGGCCCCAGCGCGGCTTGAACTCCTCGAACCGCGAGCCGTCGGCGACGCGGGCGATGACGTCGCGGACGTCGACCGGCTGGCGCAGGTCGCGGCTGACCAGGCCGAGCAGCTCCTCGGGGTCGTGGATCGGCTCGTCCGCGGTCAGCGAGGGCTCCGGGCCGGCCTTGCGCCAGTTGAGGTGCGAGACCGCCTCGCGGCACAGCCGGATGGCGTCCATCTCGTCCTCGGCGAAGTAGTCGCCCAGGCCGGAGACGTCGGCGTGCAGCCGGGCGCCGCCGAGGGTCTCGTCGTCGCTCTCCTCGCCGGTGGCCATCTTGACCAGCGGCGGGCCGGCGAGGAACACCTTCGACTGCTGGTCGATGACGACGACGTAGTCCGACAGCCCCGGCTGGTAGGCGCCACCCGCGGTGGAGGAGCCGAAGACGACGCAGACCGACGGGATGCCCAGCTTGGACAGCTCGGTCATCTCGTAGAACTGCCGGCCGCTCTCGGCGAAGTGCGAGGTCTGCGCCGAGCGTCCACCGCCCCCTCCCCCGGGCCGCAGGTCCGCGCCGGCGGACTCCACGAAGCTCACGTAGGGCATCCGGTTCTCGCGCGCGATCTCCAGCGCCCGGGCCCACTTCTTCAGCGCGTAGGGGGTCAGCGCGCCGCCCAGGACCGTCGGGTCGTTGCCCATGACGACGCACTCGACCCCGGCGATGACCCCGATGCCGACGACCATCCCGCCGCCCACCGTGTAGTCCGAGCCCCAGCCGGCCAGCGGGCTGATCTCCAGGAACGGGCTGTCCGGGTCGAGGGTGTGCGCGATCCGCTCGCGGATCGGCAGCTTGTCCCGCTGCCGCAGCCGCTCGGTCGCCTTCTCGCCGCCGCCGGCCGCCGCCTCCTCGAGCAGCTCGTCCAGCGCGGCCAGCTGCTCGAGCATGTCGGCCCGGTTCCGCTGGAAGCTCTCGCTCCCCGGATCGAGCGAGGAGCGCAGCGGCGGGGCGAGCAGCGAGCGGGCCATGCCCGGAACCTAGGGCGGTAATCCAGACAAGTCAACGTTACCGGCGGGCCGCCACCGCGGTCCACCAGCGGGTGACGTCGCTCGTCCGGGCCCGCGGACCGCGGTACCGTCCCGCCCGGTCCGGCCCGCACGGGGCGTGGTCTCGGCGATCGGAGTTCGGTGGGCGCCCTCAATGCCGCCTTCGCAGTGCTGCCGGACGGGGTGAAGCACCGCCTCATCGCGATGCAGTACCGGCTGTCCGAGGACGAGCTGCGCCGGTTGCGCGACTTCGTCCCGCACGACAGGGCCGCCGTCGACATCGGCGGCTGGTGGGGGCCGTGGACGTACTGGCTGTCCCGCCGGGCGACGGCGGTGCACACCTTCGAGCCGGTTCCGCACGTGGCGCAGTTCCTGCGGTCGGTCAGCGCGGCGAACGTCACCGTGCACGACGCCGCCCTGTCCGACGCCGCCGGCGAGGCCGTGCTGCACGTGCCGTCCGGTGGTCCGGGCAGCGAGGGCCGCTCCACGCTGGGCCGGCCGGAGTTCGCCGGCGCCAGGGAGCTGACGGTGCCGCTGCGCACGCTGGACAGCATCGACATCCCCGACCCCATCGGCTTCATCAAGGTCGACGTCGAGGGCCACGAGGCGCAGGTGCTCCGCGGCGCGGCGACCACGATCGCCACCTACCGCCCGGTGCTCCTGGTCGAGATCGAGACCCGTCCCGACAGCCCGGGCCACGTGGACGAGGTCGTGGCGCTGGTCGAGGGATGGGGCTACTCCACGTCCTTCCTGCGTCGGAGGCAGTGGCTCCCCTTCGGCGAGTTCGACCTCGAGCGCGATCAGCGCCGGATCGCCGAGACGGTGCGCAGCCGCGGCTTGCTCGCCAACATGGTGATGTCGTCGGGCTACATCAACAACTTCCTCTTCCGGCCCACGAGCTGACGGTCCGTCAGGCGCGTCCCGGATCCGCCGCGGCCCAGCGCAGCCAGCCCCGGACCCGGGACAGTCCGGCCGGGACCCTGGACGGCACCGGGAGCAGGCCCGCGACCACCGCCCCCAGGGCCACCACGGCGAGCACCTGGCGCGCCGTCCCCGTGCCCGCGGGGTCCACGAGCAGCAGCAGCCCGGCAGCGGCCAGCGAGCCCCCGGCTGCCACCGCCAGCGCAGCGGGTCGGTACCGGCGCAGCGGCGCCGTCACGGCCCAGAGCCCCAGGAGGGCGCCGACACCCACCGGGCCCGCCACGAACGCCATGCCGCCCACCGCGACGAGGGCGAGCACCACGTCCCGGAGCGGGGGCGCGGCCCGGTCCCGCCCGCCGGTCGGGAGCGTCCGGCCCGGCCGCACGGGGAGCAGGGCCAGGACGACGAGCATCCCGATGGCCAGTCCCCCCGCGAGCAGCGCCGTCCGGTAGGTGCTCCCGGGGGCGAAGTCGAGGACGACGGTGCCGGCCGGCCCGGCGGGGAGGACGTAGCCCTGCTGCCAGCCGTCCACCACGACAGCGCGCAGCTGCCGGCCGTCGAGGGTGGCGGTCCAGCCGGGGTTGGTGTTCTCGGGGACGACGAGCAGTGCGTCCTCGTCGCGGACCCCGACCGTCACCTCCCGGTGCTCGACGTCCCAGCGCGTCACGGCCGCCGCCTCCCGCGCCGCCGCGGAGGCGCCGGCGTCACCGCCGACCCGGGTGAGGGTGGCCGCGTCCACGGTGAGCGCCGCGGTGCCCGTCGCGACCAGTCGGTGCTCGCCCGCGGAGAGGTCCTGCAGCTCCGCGCCGTCGCAGAGGGTGAGCGGGACCTGCCGCATGGACCCGAGGGCGCCGAGGGTGGTCTCGAGCCGGGTGGCGATCGGGCGGCCGTCCAGCTCCAGCGCCGGCCCCTCGCCGCACGGCAGGAGCACGGGGGTGTCCGCCGGCGCGGGCGGGTTCGGTCCGCCGACCTCGATCTCGCTGATGGCGATGCCCAGCGGACGCGTCCACAGGGTGTAGGGGTCGAAGGACCTCCGCCGCTCGGCCGGCTCGACGGTGATCTCGAGGCGGTCGGTGACCACGGGCTCGAACCGCACGGTCCCCTCCCCGTCCGGCCGGACCGTGACCGACCGGTCGGCCGCGGCGACGGTGACCGCCTCCAGGACCGCCGCGCCCGGCTCCGCCAGGATGCGCAGCGAGTCGACCAGCCGCGGCTCGGGCCAGGCGAGCACGATCGTCGGGCGCTCGTCCCCGCCGCCGGCCAGCCAGGAGGTGCGCGGATCGCCGTCCACGGCCGCGGCCGCACCCCCGCGCGGGTCGTACACCTCCACGCTGCTCGCCGCGGCCTGCGGCCCACCCCGGGCAGCGGCGAGGAGGGCGTCGAGCGCCGGACCCGGGCGGCCCGTCACGGCCACCGCGAGCTCGTGCTCGGCGTCGCCCACCGTCGAGAACGTCCGGTCGAGCGCCGCCGGCTCCTCGCCCAGGTCCACCAGCTCGGCGGCGCAGCGGACCAGCCCCTCCTGGACGGCGAGGCAGCCGGGGCGCCCGGTCCCGGCGTCGAAGGCGTAGGCGTCGGCCGCGGCGGAGGGGGTCGGGGTGACCACCGTCCGGCCGAGCGCGACCCCGGGGACGGCCAGCTCGGTCAGCACCAGCGCCGGCGCGCCGGGATCCTCCGTCGTCCCGCTGATCGTCAGGGTCCGGGTGGGCCCTGGGGGCAGCCGCAGCGCCTGGGGCTCCCCGCTGTCCCGCACGCGGACGATCGCGGATCCGGCGTCCGTCGTCACCCGCAGCCGCCGGGGTCGCTCACCACCGAGCTCCGCGCCGAGCACGACGACCACCTCGGAGGCGTCGAACGATCGCTCGGTCGTCAGCCGCCACCAGTCCGGCCGGGGCCGGCCGGGGTCGGTGACCGCGGGCCGCCACGCGGTGCGCAGGTCGGAGTCGACGGCCGCCCACGGGTGGGAGCCGGGGTGGCTGCCGCCCACCCCGACGATGTCCGACGCCGAGCTCGACGCGGTGGGCGTGCCGCCGAGGTGCGCGACGACGCTCTGCGCCCGCGCCATTCCCGGCAGCAGGTAGTCCTGGTGCGGCCGGCCCTGGACCGGGAGCGCGTCCGCGGTCATCGCGGCCGAGAGCGCATCGGTCACCCGGCCGAAGTTCCGTTCCCGGCGCTGGAGGGCGTCGCCGACCATGACCGCCCCCGTCCCGCTCACCGGTTCCCCGGCGAGCAGCACCGGGCGACCGGAGACCAGCCCCCGGTCCTCGAGCGCGAGCACCGTCTCCGGCCCGCCGTGCACGGTGACCGCCGACGCCAGAGGCGCCGTCCAGGCCCGGGGAGCGGGGTCGGCCACCGCGTAGATCTCGACCGCGGGCGCCGGGTCGCCGAGGCCGGCGTCGTAGACGGTGCGCGGCGGCAGGGCCGCCCGCGGGTGGTCGGCGCCGAAGGCGGCCACGCGGGTGATCCCGGGCGATCCGTCCAGGGCCTGGCGCACCAGCGCGGGACGGGTGGACTGGGTGTCCGTGGCATCGAGGTCGTTGCGCAGCACCAGGTGCGAGATCCCTGCCCGCGCCAGGTAGCCGGTCAGCCCCGCGGACCCCTTCCCGCTCGCCAGCCGACGCTCGATGGTGTCCAGCGTCCGGGTGTGCGCCTCCGGGGTCATCGGGAGGATCGACCGGACCTCCCACGGGGAGTCCGCCAGCGCCTGGAGCGGTTCGTCGGCCGGCCTGCCCCACTCGTAGCTGCCGAAGTTGGACGCCGGTACCAGGAGCGCGCGCCCGCTCGGCTGCTCGGTGGCGAGGAAGTCCGCCGTCGCCTGCCAGTGCGCGGGGATGTCGGCGAAACCCGTCGGCGGCCCGATGCGCCCGGCCAGCGCCGGGGCCGTCGTCCCCGCCAGGGGCAGCACCACCGCCACGAGCGCGAGGGCGGCTGTCGTCCGTCCGGCCCAGGCAGCAGCGCGAGACCGGGTACCGCGCCGTCGCGCGGCCGCCACGAGGACGGCGGCGAGGTGCGCGAGCCCGAGCGCGAGCGGCAGGCGGAGCACCGGATCGAACTTGTGCACGTTCCGCAACGGTGCGAGCCCGTGATCGATCGCGTCGTGCAGCGATCCCGCCCAGACCCCTTCCACCGTGGCGAGGTGGCCCATCGACACCAGCGCCACCCCGATCAGCAGGCCCAGGACCAGCCAGGTGCGCTCGGGCAGGTCGCGGCGGGTGAGCCCCACGAGGCCCGCGACGGCCACCCCGAGCGTGGCCGCGATCGGCCAGCCGTCGTGCAGGAGCGACCAGCCCGCCGGCAGGTGCGGACCCGTCGAGGGCGAGGCCATCGCGGCGATCCAGTAGGTCGTCCCGCGCAGCACGCTGAGGACGTCGGTGTGCGCCGTCGTCGTCACGGCGGTCTCGACGTAGGGCAGGACCGTGGGGCTGTACCGGCCGAGCAGCAGCAGCGGCACGACCCACCAGAGCGTCGCGAGCCCGGCGCACAGGGCCCACCACCCGGCGAGCCGGCGGCGCAGCGGTCCCGCCGGCCGGGTGGCCAGGTAGAGCACCGCGAGCGGGAACACCGCCGCCGCGGCCACGGCGTTGACCCCGCCGGCGCCGAGGACCGCGAGCCCCGACAGCGCCGCGGCCCGCCTCGGCGAGCCGTGCCGGGACAGGCCCGCGAGCGGCACGAGCACCCAGGGAGCCAGCGCCATCGGGGTCACCTCCACCGAGGTGGCGGTCATCACCGAGAGCATCCGGGGCGCCATCGCGTAGGCGATGCCGGCCAGCAGCACGGTCGACGGCGTCCCGATGCCGAGGCGGCGGGCGAGCAGCACCACGCCCAGGAACGCGGTGCACATGAGCGCCGCCAGCCACAGCCGCTGGACCACCCACACGGGGAGGCCGAGGAGGTGCCCGAGGGTGAAGAACGGGCCCATCGGGAAGAAGTAGCCGTAGGCCTGGTACTGCAGCTGCCCGGCGTACCCCTCCGCCTCCCAGAGCGAGGCCGCCCGGCCCAGGAAGTCGAGCGGGTCGACGGCCAGGTCGAGCTTGGTGTCCCCCACGATCTCGCCGGGCGCCTGCAGCAGGCAGAGCAGCACGAACCCCGCGCAGACCAGCGCCGGCGCCATCCGGCGCACCGTTGCCCGCGTCAGCGCCGGCCACGGTCGGCGGGCGACCGCCTCGGCCGCCGCGGGACGCGTCGCTGCGTCGTCGCGGCGACGCGTGTCGGTGGTCGTCATCCCGGCATCCACCACGCCGGCCCGGCGGCGGCGCGCCGTCCCCCGAGATGCAGGGGCACCCCGCTCCCGCCTGTCCGCATCGGATCCCTCCGGTCGAGAACTCCGGAAGCTGTGCTCCCGGAGCCGAATCGCGAGGACCTTAGAGCGAAGAAGTGCTCCACGGTCCGCTGCCGGAGAAATGTGGAACCGAACGGGGACCGTCCTCGGGACGATTCCTGCGGGCTATCGACGATTCGTGATCGAACGGTCATCCACGGTGATCGTCTGCCATTCACGCTTCAGGGTGAATGGCAGGACGGTCGACGACGAAGAAACGCACATCCGGTCACCGGGAAAAGCGCGCGTGACGGGCGGTGACACGACCACGCGACCCCGTCCAGGCCCCCGCCGTCGACGACCTCTCGCGTCGCTCACCTGCGGCGATCGCTCGGCCATGGCTTGACCCCGTCGTGAGACGCAGACCATATTGGCGGCCCGTCAGCGAAACCGACGGGTCCGTCACCACCGTCGGACCAGCAGGCCCCCCGTGCACTTTCGGCACCGGGAGGAACGATTTTCCCCGGCACCGGAGGGAGCACCAGGGACGTGGGAACCGAGTCGTGCGCCCGGTGTCCTGACCGCCCGGTCAGGGCTGCCCTGTGAGCGCGGGCGCGGTCGCCGCCGGTGCCGCACCGGTGGTCTGCTCGTCCGCCACTGCGCGCAGCGAACGTCCCGTGCTGGTCCACCTGCGGGGGCAGCGTCCGCCGGCGTCCGAGCGCCGGGCACCTGCGCGCGAGACCCGGCCGACCGTCGACCTCGAGGTCGTGATCCCCGCCTACAACGAGGCGTCCCGCCTGCCGAACACCCTGCACCGCACCGTCGACTTCCTCCGCGAGCAGTCCTGGTCCTCCCGCGTGGTCGTGGTCGACAACGGGAGCTCCGACGGGACCGCCGACGTCGTCCGCGCCTTCGGCGCCGCGTCCGACGACGTACCGGTGGAGCTCGTGGGGTGCGCGCGGCCCGGCAAGGGCGCGGCCGTCCGGCGGGGTCTGCTGCGCAGCCGGTCGCGCTTCGTCGGCTTCTTCGACGCCGACCTGGCCACCCCTGTCGAGACCCTCTCCACCGTCATGGAGCACTTCGCTGCCGGTGCCGCGGCGGTCGTCGGATCCCGGCACGCGCCCGGGGCGCGGTTCGTCCAGCACCAGCCGGCCGCCCGGCAACTGGGCGGCACGGTGTTCCGCGCCATGACCCGCCGCCTGGTGGACGGCGTGCACGACACCCAGTGCGGCTTCAAGTTCTTCGAGCGGGCGGCGCTGGTGCCCGCGCTGGCGACCTGCCGCACCACGGGCTTCGCCTTCGACGTCGAGCTGCTGCGCAACCTGCAACGTGCGGGGGCGGAGATCGTGGAGGTGCCGGTCGCGTGGAGCCACGCGACCGGGTCGTCGTTCTCGCCGCTGCGCGACGGCGTCTCGGCGTTCCGCACCGTGCTCCAGCTGCAGCGCGTGGCAGGGAGGTCGGTGTCGTGATCGACAACTCGGAGCTCCTGCGCGGCTCCCGGATCCTCGTGCTCAACTGGCGCGACGTCCGCCATCCGATGGCCGGCGGAGCCGAGCAGTACATGCACGAGATCGGATCCCGCTGGGTCGAGTCCGGTGCCCACGTCACCTGGCTGACCGCCGCCGTCACAGGGCGCCCGGGGCACGAACGGCTGGACGGGATGCACGTCCGCCGGGCCGGAGGGGCGCTGTCGGTCTACCCCCGCACGGCCCTCCGCGGCTGGCTCGCCCGCGGCCACTTCGACGCCGTCGTCGACTGCCAGAACGGCATCCCGTTCTTCTCCCCCCTCTTCGCCGGCCGCCGGACACCGATCGTGCAGGTGGTCCACCACGTCCACCAGGACCAGTTCGGCACCCACTTCCCGGCTCCGGCCGCCGCGCTGGGGCGGTGGCTCGAGGGGCCGGCGTCGCGCAGCGTCTACCGCGACCGGCCGATCGTCGCGGTCTCCCCGTCCACCCGCCACGAACTGCGCACCCGGCTGCGTTTCCGCGGCCCCGTCTTCGTCGTGCCGAACGGGACCGTCGACCTGCCGTCCCGGAACAGCCGGCGCGCCACGGAGCCGACCATCGTGCTGGTGAGCCGCCTCGTCGTGCACAAGCGCATCGACCTGCTGCTCGGCCACCTCAGCACCGTGGCCGACGCCGTCCCCGGGCTGCGGGTGGAGATCGTCGGCGACGGGCCGGACCGGGCCCGGCTGCAGAACCTCACCGACGAGCTGGGGCTGCAGTCGACGGTCACCTTCCACGGGCGGACGTCGGACGAGGTCCGTGACGAGCTGCTCTCGCGGGCCTGGTTGACGACGTCCACCTCACAGGCGGAGGGCTGGGGCTGCGCCGTCCTCGAGGCGGCCGCATGGGGGGTGCCCTGCCTCGCGCTGCGCGTGCCCGGCGTCCGGGACTCGGTGCTCGACGGCGAGACGGGCTGGCTCGTGGACGAGCCGGGGCAGCTCGGCGCCGCGCTGACCGGTGCGCTGCGTCACGTGTCCGATCCCGTGCGGGCCGACCAGTTCGCCGAGTCGTGCCGGGCCTGGGCGAGCTGCTTCTCCTGGGACCGCAGCGCCGACCTGCTGGCCGGCGTCGTCAGCGCGGAGATCTCCCGCATGGCCGCCGTCACCGCCGGCCGGCCGGTGGCCCACCGGGAGGCCCGGTCCGACATCGCGGTGCTCGCCGTCGTCCCGCGTCCGGCGGCCGAGCTGTCCGCCGCGCTGCGCACCACCGACGAGATCGTGGCCGACGGGGAGCGGACCGCGGTCGTGCTGAACGGCTGCGACGAGACCGCCGCCGTGTCGGTGATGACCCGGCTCGGCGTCCGCCCGATCACCATGCAACTGATGGACAACCGGCTCGTGCTCGCCGGACCCACCGCCCCGCTGGCGCCGGGGTCGACGACAGGTCAGCTCGGGCTGCACACCGCCTGACGTCCCGGCCCCGGCGGCCCGGATGAGACGCTTCGGGGGTCCGCGGGCATGCACCGGCCTCCACCGGTGTTGCGCCCTGCGATGGTCCGCCCACTCCGCGGCGTCGACCCCCCCCCAGCCGTGCACCCCGAAGGACACCTGCTTGCCCGAGCTCCAGCCCCCGCCCGCTCCGTCCCGCTCGTCCGCCGCCACGTCGCGGCGCCGCGAACGCTCCGCCGGTCGCCAGTCCGCCGCCCGGGACGCCGACCGCGCCGCCGCCCGCGAGGAGCGGCTCGCGCAGGAGAGCTGGGTGGAGGGGGCCGCGCCGGAGCTGCCGGTCCGCGCCGTCCGCCCGGAGAACGTCGTCTTCCACCTGGGCCCGACGAACTCCGGCAAGACCTACGAGTCGCTGCAGGCCCTGGCCGCCACCGGGTCCGGGGTCTACGCCGCGCCGCTGCGCCAGCTCGCGCACGAGGCGTACGAGAAGCTCTCCGCCCAGCTGCCCGAGGGCACGGTCGGCCTCTCCACCGGCGAGGAGGAGATCGACCCCTTCGCCCCCATCGTCTGCTGCACCGTGGAGAAGGCGCCGCCGCGCGGCGAGATGCTCGTCCTCGACGAGGCGCACTGGGTCACCGACCCCGACCGCGGCCACCACTGGGCCCGGCTGCTGCTCACCGGCGAGTACGGGGAGATGCACCTCATCTCCGCCGCCGAGGCCTACCTGGTGCTCAAGCCGCTGGTCTCCGACGCCGAGCGCATCGAGGTCGTCAACCACAAGCGGCTCTCCCGGCTCGACGTCCTGCGGGCGCCGGTCCGGCCGAACGGCGTGCGACCCCAGACCCTGGTGGTCGCGTTCTCCCGCAAGGCCGTCTACGCCGCGGCCGCCGAGCTCGACCAGCACCGGCCGGGCAAGGTCGGCGTCCTCTACGGCGCGCTGCCGCCGGCCACCCGCCGCGAGGTGATCCAGCGGTTCACCGGCGGTGAGCTCGACGTGCTGGTCACCACCGACGTCATCGGCCACGGCATCAACGTGCCGGCCACCACCGTGCTGTTCGCCGAGACGACGAAGTTCGACGGTCAGGAGATGCGTCCGCTGCGCAGCTGGGAGGCCGCCCAGATCGCCGGTCGCGCCGGGCGCTACGGCCTGACCGGCCACGGCGCCGCCGGCATCCTCATCGGGATCAGTGGGCTCAAGCCCGTCGCCGCGCTCGTCGCCAAGGGGGCGGCCGTCGCCCGGGGTGACGAGCTCAGCGACCTGCCCAAGCGGGCGCCGCGGCTGCGGCCGGAGCTCGAGGACCTCGGCGCCTTCGAGGCCGTCGACCTGCCCGAGGCGCTGATCCGCTGGATGGCCTGGGCCCGGGCCGCGACCCGTGACCAGGCGATGACCGCCGACGACGTGACCAGCCTGGTGCTGCGGGTGCACGCGCTGCTCCCGCTGCTGCGCGGCCCGCTGGGCGCCGCCGGCGACCTGGAGACCGTGTGGCGGCTGGTCAACCTGGCCATCGACTACAACCCTCCGCGGCGCACCCGCTGGCTGGTGCTGGCCAAGGCCGCCCTCCAGCACGCCGTCGGCCTGCCCGTCCCGGCCGAGACCGTGCTCCCCGACGTGCCGCGCGGCGGCACCGTGGAGGACTACGAGCAGGCGGCGGCCGCCGCTCGCGACGCGCAGACCCTGCTGCGCCAGTTCCCCGGCGTCGCCGGGCTGGACGGCGACGACGCCGCCTGGGTCGAGGAGGAGTGCGCCGAGATGATCACCGAGCTGCTGCCCGACGCGATCGCGCTGGGCCGCTCCGGGAAGTGCGTCGAGTGCGGCGGGGCGATCGCGCCCTGGTTCACCACCTGCCGGCCGTGCAGCGCACCCGCCGGGCGGCGCGGCGGCGACCGGGACCGCCGCCCCTCGGGGGGACGCCGTACCGCGGGCCGCGCGGCCGGCCGCTCGCTCGGCGGGCGGCAGGGCGGCCCCCGGGGACGGTCCCGCCGGGGCTGAGCCGCCGGGGTCGAGCCGCCGGCGATTCAGTCGAGCAGCGGCCGCAGGTTCTCCTCCCAGACGTCCCAGCCGAGCCGGGCGACGAGCGCGGTGACGACGACGAGGAAGGCGATCCGGATGAAGCCGCTGCCCCGTGCGGTCGCCGTCCGGGCGCCGAGGTAGCCGCCGACCATGTTCGCCGCCCCGAGCAGCAGGCCCAGCCCCCAGTAGACCGAGCCGTGCGGGACGAAGAACAGCAGCGCGCCGAGGTTCGTGGCGCAGTTGACGATCTTCGCCTTGGCACTCGCCTCGAGGAAGGCGTAGCCCAGCAGCGAGACCATCGCGAAGACCAGGAACGAGCCGGTGCCCGGGCCGAGGATGCCGTCGTAGAAGCCGATCGCCGCACCGATGGCCGCCGCCGTCCCGTGGTGCCGGCGTCCGGTGTGCCGCAGAGCGGTGACGTCGCCGAGGGACGGGCGCAGCACCGTGAACGCCCCGATGCCGACCAGCGCCACCACGATGATCGGCTTGAACACCTCGGCCGGGAGCAGCGCCGCCACGCTCGCTCCCAGGAAGCTGCCCACGAGCGCGACCGCCGCCATCGGCAGCGCGGTGCGCAGGTCGGGGCGCACCCGGCGGTAGTAGGTGACCGCGCTGGTCGTGGTGCCGGCGATTGAGCCGAGCTTGTTGGTCGCGAGCGCCTCGACCGGGCTGATGCCCGGCACGAGCAGCAGTGCCGGCAGCTGCACCAGGCCACCGCCGCCGACGACGGCATCGATGAAGCCGGCCGCGAGCCCGGCGAGCAGGACCAGCACCAGCGTCGTCGTCGCCAGTCCGTCGGGCAGCACGTCGAGGGCGAGCAGGTCGGTCATGCCACTCCTTCCGGCCCGCCGTCGGCTCGTCCCGGCGCCCTGGGCGACGCTCACCTCATCACGCGCCGCGGGTGGTCCGCCGCACCGCCCTAGGCTGGGCGCGTGGAGGTCTGGTTCAACCCCTCGTGCTCGAAGTGCCGCATCGCCCGCGACCAGCTCGACGAGGCCGGGGTCGAGTACACGCTGCGCCGCTACCTCGACCAGCCGCCGACCGAGGCCGAGCTCCGCGCCGCGCTGGCCGCCCTCGGCCGGGAGCCGTGGGACATCACCCGGACGTCCGACCCGCTGGCCCGGGAGCTCGGCGTGCGCGAGCTGCCGCGCGACCGGGACACCTGGATCCGCCTCCTGGTGGCGCATCCGAAGCTGATCCAGCGACCGATCGTGCTGTCCGACGACGGCCGCGCCTGGGTGGCCCGGGACGACGAGACGCTGCGCGAGATCACCGCGGGCTGACCGGGCGCACGACTCACGAGGCGTCGGCCCACGAGCTGACCACGGCCACGTCCAGCGGGAAGTCCAGCGGGAACCCGCCGAACAGCAGCCGGCCCGCCTCCACCGCTGCCTCCCGCACCGCCTCGCCCACCTCGGCGGCCAGGTGCTCGGGGGTGTGCACCACCACCTCGTCGTGCAGGAAGATGACGAGGTGGGGCCGGGCGGAGGGCGGCCCCTCCCCCAGCGCCCACAGCCGGTTCCGCAGGTCGGCCAGCCAGCACAGCGCCCACTCGGCCGCGGTGCCCTGGACGACGAAGTTGCGGGTGAACCGGCCCCACGCGCGCCGGTGCCGCTCGCGCTCCTGGCGGTCGCCGCCGTCGTCGGGCGGCTCCCCCAGGTCGGCCCCGCGCTGCGCCCAGCCCGCGGCCGGGAGCGGCGAGCCGCGCCCGAGCAGCGTCCGGACGACCTCGCCGCGCTCCCCGGCGCGGGCCGCCTCCTCCACGAGCCCGATCGCGCGGGGGTAGCGACGGGCCAGCCGCGGCATCATCCGCCCGCTCTCGCCCCGGGTCCCGCCGTAGAGCGCGCCCAGCATCCCGACCTTGGCCTCGGCGCGGGTGGCCACCACCCCGCCGGCCACCATGCCCTGGTAGAGATCCCTGCCGCGCGCGGCCTCCGCCATCGCGCCGTCGCCGCTCATCCCGGCGAGCACGCGCGGTTCGAGCTGGGCGACGTCGGCGACGACGAACCGCCAGCCGTCGTCGGCGATGGCCGCCGGCCGGACCTGGACGGGCATGGAGAGCGCTCCCCCGCCGTGCGACGCCCACCGCCCGGTGACCACACCGCCCGGGAGGAAGGACGGGCGGAACCGCCCGTCGCGCACCCAGGCGTCCAGCCACGCCCAGCCGTTCGCCGTCATCAGCCGGGCGAGCCTGCGGTACTCCAGCAGGGCCGGCAGCGCGGGGTGGTCCAACTGCTCGAGGGTCCACGAGCGGGTGTCGGTCACCGCCAGCCCCGCGCCCTGCAGCGCGCGGAGCAGCTCCCCCGGCGAGTCCGGGTTGAGCGCCGGCGCCCCAAGGCCCGCGCGGATCTCACCGGCCAGCCGGCCCAGCACCGCGGGCCGCTGCCCGGCGGCCGGTCGCGGACCGAGCAACCCCGCCAGCAGCCGGTCGTGGACGTCGGCCCGCCACGGCAGGCCGGCGTGCGTCATCTCGGCGGCCACCAGCGCGCCGGAGGACTCCGCGGCGAGCAGCAGTTCCAGGCCCCGTCTCGACCCCGCCGCCTCGAGCGCGGCCTGCTGCCGGTCGTGCTCGGCGACGGGGTCCAGCAGGTCGGCGGGGTCGTCGAGCGGGAACAGCGCGGCGTCGGTGTCGGTGACCGGCTGCAGGACGTCCCAGCCCGGCGTCTCGTCGTCGGCGAGCAGCGCCTGGTCGACCAGCGGCGAGCGCCGCAGGATCGCGTGGCAAAGCCGGAGATCCGCGCAGCGGGCCACGCGCACGCCCCGGTCCAGCAGCGCGGGGTACCAGCGGGTGGTGTCGTCCCACACCCAGCGCACCGGCTCGGGCCGGTGCTCGCGCTCGGCGACGTGGGCGGGCAGGTGCTCGGCGGGCAGCCGCACGGTGGCACCGGGACCACGGACCTCGACGTCCCCACCGCGCCGCCGGAGGACGATCCGCTCCACCCGGCCAGTGTCGCCGACGGGTACGACGGCACGGCTGATCCCCACCGCTTCGGGGTGCCGGCCTCGCCCGGTGGCGCGTCGCGCCGGGCTAGCGTGCGGCATGGCTGTCGATCCCCGTGGCTCGGACCTCAAGCGCTTCCTGCAGGAGGACCCGGGCGGCCCCGTCGTCATGCTCAACCTGCTGCGCTACGCCGACGACGGCAGAGAGTCTTACGCGCGGTACGCCGAGGCGCTGCGCACGACATTCCTCCCCCGCTACGGCGGGGAGGTGCTCTACGCCGGCGAGGGCAGCACCCCGCTCGTCGCCGAGGCCGGACAGGACTGGGACGCGGTGCTGCTCATCCGGTATCCCTCGCGGCAGGCGTTCAGCCGGATGGTGGCCGACCCGGAGTACCAGCAGTTCACGCACTTCCGCACCCGGGCGCTGACCGAGGCGGTGCTGCAGGCAACCATCCCCAGGTGAGGGCAGCCTAACTTCACTGGCCTAGGGTCGGGCCATGAGTGACGCCCGTTCCCCGGAGCCCGACCGGCCGCGCCGCAAGCGCACGCCCCGCATCGGCGAGGTGCTGCGCACGAGCCGGATCACCCCGCACATGATCCGGGTGGTGCTCGGTGGCGAGGGCCTGGCCGGCTTCCCGGCCGGGGAGTTCACCGACCACTACGTGAAGCTGCTCTTCCCTCCGCCCGGCGCGCCCTACGGGGTGCCGTACGACGTCGACGAGCTGCGCGCCGAGCTGCCCGCCGAGCAGTGGCCGGTGACCCGCACGTACACGGTCCGGGCCTGGGACGCCGCGTCCGGTGAGCTGACCATCGACTTCGTGCACCACGGCGACGAGGGCATCGCCGGGCCCTGGGCCGCAGCGGCCCGGCCGGGCGACCGGATCCAGTTCATGGGCCCCGGCGGCGCCTACCGGCCGCGGCCGGACGCCGACTGGCACCTGCTCGCCGGGGACGAGTCGGCCCTGCCCGCGATCGCCACCGCGCTCGACGGGCTGCCGCCCGGCACGCGGGCGCTGGCCTTCCTCGAGGTCGCCGGACCCGACGAGGAGCAGCACGACCTGACCCTGGCTCCGGGGACGGAGCTGCGCTGGCTGCACCGCGGGGACGCCGCTCCCGGCGAGGCGCTGGTGGCGGCGGTCCGCGGCACCGAGCTCCCGGCCGGCCGTGGGCACCTGTTCGTGCACGGCGAGGCGTACGCCGTCCGGGAGCTGCGCCGGCACCTGCGCGAGCTGTACGGACTGGCGCCGGAGTGGACGTCGATCTCCGGCTACTGGCGTCGCGGCGACACCGAGGACCGCTGGCAGGCGAGCAAGCCGGAGTGGAACGCCCGGATCGCGGCCGAGGAGACCTCCGCGCCGGCGTGAGGCGCGGGCTCCGACCGGAATCCTCGGCCACCGGCGGCGTCTGACAAGCTCGGAGGCTCCCGACCCCAACCGCAGGAGGACCCGTGCGCGCCGCCCAGATCTCCACCCTCGACGGACCGGGGGCCATCCAGGTCGTCGACGTCCCCGAGCCCGAGGCCGCCGACAAGGTCCTCATCGAGGTGCACGCCGCCGGCGTGACCTATCCCGAGGTGCTGCAGAGCCGCGGCGAGTACCAGATGAAGCCGCCGCTGCCGTTCGTCCCGGGCAGCGAGGTGGCCGGGGTCGTCCGCTCCGCGCCCGGGGACAGCGGCTTCTCCGCGGGGCAGCGCGTCGCAGCGTTCCCCTCGCTCGGCGGATTCGCCGAGGTGGTCGCGGCGCCGCCGTCGATGGTCTTCCCGCTCCCGGACGGGACGAGCTTCGAGCAGGGCGCGGCGCTGCCGATGAACTACCTGACGATGCACTTCGCGCTCCGCCGCCGCGGGCAGCTGCGCGAGGGCGAGCACGTGCTCGTGCACGGCGCCGCCGGTGGCCTCGGGACGGCGGCGGTCCAGCTCGCCAAGGCCTACGGCGCCCGGGTCGTCGCGGTCGTCTCCAGCGACGCCAAGGGCGAGGTCGCGCGCGCCGCAGGAGCCGACGACGTCGTCCCCTCCGAGGGGTTCCGCGACGCCGTCAAGGAGCTGACCGGTGGCCGCGGCGTCGACCTGATCGTCGACCCGGTCGGCGGCGACAGGTTCACCGACTCGCTGCGCAGCCTGGGGCGCGAGGGCCGGATCCTCGTGCTCGGGTTCACCGGCGGGGAGATCCCCACGGTGAAGGTGAACCGGCTGCTGCTCAACAACGTCTCGGTCGTCGGTGTCGGCTGGGGCGCCTTCTGGGCCGGCAGCGCACCCGGCTACCCGAAGGAGCAGTGGGAGGAGCTGTACCCGCTGCTGGAGAGCGGGAAGCTGGACCCGGTCCTCGGGACGGTCCACCCGCTGGAGGACGTCGTCGCGGCCGTCACCGAGCTCGACGAGCGCCGGGCAGCCGGCAAGGTGCTCCTCCGCGTCCGCGGCTGACCCACCCCGGCTGCGGCGTCACTACCCCAGGAGGCGCCGCAGCCGGCGCGCCGGCGCGCACGCCAGCAGGAGCGGCAGCCGCACCGCGTCGTGCGCCATGCGCACCCCGAACCGCAGCAGGTCCGGCCACTCGGCCGGCCGGGGGGCGGCCTTCTCCGCCGGCCGTGCGGCCGGCGTCTCGGTGACCGCCCGGGCCGCCACGGGCGGCGGCGCGAGCACGTCCATGGCCGGGTGGCTGCGCCGCGGCCCGCGCAGCGAGGCGAAGGACGGGATCGGCGGAGCCATCGGCGACTCGCCCTCGTCCCCTCGTCCACGACGGGTCGTCGACACGGTGGGCTCCTCCTGAGGTTCGGGCGATCGGGCCGGCGCGACGGGTGGCCGTCCGGCCGACGTCGTCGACACTAGCCGCGGCCTTGCACGGCGTCGGCGCCCCCGGGGCGGGCCGTGGGCGCCCACCCCGGGAGGCGGGTCAGCGGTAGTTCACGTGCACGTGGTCCATGTGGTTGGCCGTGGCGCTGCCCCGGTTGTCCATCGGCTTCCACGAGCCGCCCGGGGAGCTGAGCATGCGCTGCTTCCAGATGACGTACTGGACGCCGAGCTCGTTCCAGTGGGCGATGTGGTAGGCCGCGATCGCGTCGCCGAGCGCGCCGTTGGAGTGGACCATGTAGTCCAGGGCGTTGCCGGACGGGTGGCCGGCCGGGTCGGCGGCGCTGGCCCGCGTGCCACCGATCGTGATGCCGGCCGCGCCGGGCACGTTGCTGACGACGGCGTTGGCCGCGGCCTGCGCGGCGGCGCTGACGGGACCGGCGCTGTTGCTGATGCGGGCGACCACGCCGGCCGCCACGCCGGCGGCGCGCGC
>NZ_LWUA01000042.1 GCF_005222955.1 Blastococcus sp. CCUG 61487
TGGACGGCGCTGGCGCTGGCGGTGGCCGCGGTGGTCGCCGCCGTCCCCGGGCCGCCCGCGACCCGGGTGCTGGTCGTCCCGGTGCCCAGCTCCGCTCGGGCGCTGCGGGACCGAGGTCGCGACCACGTCCGCGAGCTGGCCACCCACGCCGTGCGGGAGCTGCGGGCGGCGGCCGTGCCCGCGGAGCTGCGACGGCCGCTGCGCCGACGCGGCCGGGTGCGGGACTCCGCGGAGCTGTCCGCGGCCCAGCGGCGGGCCAACCTGGCCGGCACCTTCGTCCTCGACCGCGGTTCCGTGGCCGCCCGTCGCGGGGACGTGTTCGTGCTGGTCGACGACGTCGTCACCAGCGGCGCCACGCTGACCGAGGCGGCGTCCGTGCTGGAGCCGCTGGTCTCGCCGGGCGCCGCTCCGGTGCTGGCCGCCGTCGTCGCCGCGACGCCGCGCGAGCCCTTCCGGCGGGTGCGCGGGCATTCCGCTGATCGACTGTCGGGACCCGTGCCGAGGGACTAGCGTCGAAGCGACCAATGCCGGAGTCACACCGGGAGGTCTCATGGAGATCGTCGTCCGTGGTCGCAACGTCGAAGTTCCCGAGCACTACCGACAGCTCGTCGAGGACAAGGTCGGCACCACCGACCGCTTCGACCGGAAGCTGAAGATGCAGCGCATCGACGTGGAGCTCTTCCACGAGAAGAACCCCCGCCAGGCGGCCAACGCCCAGCGGGTGGAGATCACCCTCCGCGGCAAGGGGCCGGTGGTGCGGGCCGAGGCCGCAGCGCCCGACTTCTACGCCGCCCTGGACCTCGCGGTGACCAAGCTGGACACCCGGCTGCGTCGCGCGGCCGATCGACGCCGGGTCCACCACGGCCGACGCACACCCGCCAGCGTCCGCATGGCCGACAACGTCGACCTCGGCGCCGTGCTCGACTCCGCGACGCCGGACGAGAGCGACGGCCCGACGGCGACGGACGTGGACGAGCACCTGCCCGGCCAGATCGTCCGGGAGAAGGTCCACCCGGCCGTCCCCATGCACGTCGACCAGGCCCTCCACGAGATGGAACTGGTCGGCCACGACTTCTACCTCTTCCAGTGCGCCGACACCGGGCAGCCGACGGTGGTCTACCGCCGGCACGCCTTCGACTACGGCCTGATCCGTCTGGCGCCGGTGTCAGCGGAGGACGGCGAGGCCGCACCGAGCACGCAGCCGCAGGCCGCCGCCCGCTGACCCCGCCACCGGAAGTTGATCATCCGGGGCAGTCAGAACCAGCGCTGGATGTCGGCGTCCTGACAGGCTCGGAACACCGGCTCGACGTCGTCGGGGTGTTTCCTCAAGCGTTGCCGAGCACCCGGTCGACCGATATCTCGATCACCACGCGCGCCGGGTTCTCCCGGGGTTGCCGGTAGCGACGGGCGTACCTGTCGACGGCGTCGGCCACCGCGTCGGCGTCGTCCCGCACCACCGCCGTCCCCTCGAGGGTGAGCCAGCGCGCCCCGTCCACCTGGCACACCGCCACTCGCGCCTGCCCGGCGCGCACGTGGCGTGCCTTCGCCGACGTGCCCGAGGTGATCACCCGGGCGGTGGCGGTCGCCGCGTCGTAGGTGACGCCGATGGGCACGACGTGGGGGCTGCCGTCCGCCCGCAGCGTGGTGAGGGTGGCCAGGTGCCGCTCGGTGAGGAAGTCGAGCGCGGCGGGGCCGAGGTCTGCGGGGTTCCTGGACATCTGCGGGAGGTTAGGGGCCGCACGGCCGGGTTGCGACGGCGGAGCAGCCGCGCCGGGGGGTGGCACGCCTACGCTGGGGGCGTGGTGTTCCAGAAGATCCTCCGCGCCGGCGAGGGCAAGCAGGTCCGACGACTCTCCAAGATCGCCGACGCGGTCGAGAGCCTGGCCGACGACTACACCGATCTGAGCGACGCCGAACTGCGCGCCAAGACCGACGAGTTCAAGGAGCGCTACGCCGACGGCGAGTCCCTCGACTCGCTGCTGCCCGAGGCGTTCGCCGTCGTCCGCGAGGCGGCCACCCGGACGCTGGGCCAGCGGCACTACCGGGTGCAGATCATGGGCGGTGCGGCGCTGCACCTCGGCAACATCGCCGAGATGAAGACCGGTGAGGGCAAGACCCTGACCGGCGTCCTGCCCGCCTACCTCAACGCCCTGGCCGGACGGGGCGTGCACGTGGTCACCACCAACGACTACCTGGCCTCCCGCGACGCCGAGTGGATGGGCCGGGTGCACCGGTTCCTCGGCCTGACCGTCGGCACCATCGTGTCCGGCCAGCCCCCGGCCACCCGCCGCGAGCAGTACCTCTGCGACATCACCCACGGCACGAACAACGAGTTCGGCTTCGACTACCTGCGCGACAACATGGCCTGGAGCAAGGACGACCTGGTCCAGCGCGGGCACTTCTTCGCCATCGTCGACGAGGTCGACTCGATCCTCATCGACGAGGCGCGCACGCCGCTGATCATCAGCGGCCCCGCCGAGTCCAGCGCCAAGTGGTACGGCGAGTTCGCCCGCATCGTGCCGCTGATGAAGCGCGACGTGCACTACGAGGTCGAGGAGTCCAAGCGCACCGTCGCGGTGACGGAGGAGGGTGTCGAGTTCGTCGAGGACCAGCTCGGCATCGACAACCTCTACGAGGCGGTCAACACCCCGCTGATCGGCTACCTGAACAACGCGCTCAAGGCCAAGGAGCTGTTCAAGAAGGACCAGCAGTACATCGTCACCAACGGCGAGGTCCTCATCGTCGACGAGTTCACCGGTCGCGTGCTCTCCGGTCGCCGCTACAACGAGGGCATGCACCAGGCCATCGAGGCCAAGGAGAAGGTGAAGATCAAGGACGAGAACCAGACGCTCGCCACGATCACCCTCCAGAACTACTTCCGGCTCTACGAGAAGCTCTCCGGGATGACCGGTACGGCCCAGACCGAGGCCGCCGAGCTGCACCAGACCTACAAGCTGGGCGTCGTCCCGATCCCGACGAACCGGCCGATGATCCGCGAGGACCAGCCCGACGTCATCTACAAGACGGAGACGGCGAAGTTCGACGCCGTCGTCGCCGACATCGCCGAGCGGCACGAGGCCGGGCAGCCCGTCCTCGTCGGCACGGCGAGCGTCGAGAAGTCCGAGGTGCTGGCGAATTTCCTGCTGAAGCGGGGGATCCCGCACGAGGTCCTCAACGCGAAGAACCACGCCCGCGAGGCCGCGATCATCGCGATGGCCGGCCGGGCGGGCTCGGTCACCGTGGCCACCAACATGGCCGGCCGCGGTACCGACATCCAGCTCGGCGGCAACGCCGAGTTCATCGCCGACGAGGCGCTGAAGGCCCGCGGGTTGACGCCGACCGAGACGCCCGAGGAGTACGAGGCGGCCTGGGACGACGCGCTGGAGGCCGCGAAGGCGCAGGTCAAGGCCGAGCACGAGCAGGTCGTCGAGGCCGGCGGGCTCTACGTGCTCGGCACCGAGCGGCACGAGAGCCGGCGCATCGACAACCAGCTGCGCGGCCGCTCCGGCCGCCAGGGGGACCCGGGCGAGTCGCGGTTCTACCTCTCGCTCGGTGACGACCTCATGCGCCGGTTCAACGGCGCGATGCTCGAGTCGATGATGAACACGCTGCGGCTGCCCGACGACGAGCCGATCCAGCACAAGATGGTCAGCCGCGCGATCAAGTCGGCGCAGACCCAGCTGGAGCAGCAGAACTACGAGGTCCGCAAGGACGTCCTGAAGTACGACGAGGTCCTCAACCGGCAGCGCACCGTCATCTACGACGAGCGGCGGAAGATCCTCGAGGGCGAGGACCTCTCCGACCAGCTGCGCGGCATGGTCGACGACGTCGTCAGCGCCTACGTGGATGGCGCCACCGAGACCGGCTACGCCGAGGACTGGGACCTCGACCAGCTCTGGACCGGGCTGAAGGCGCTCTACCCGGTCGGGCTCACCGTCGAGGAGCTGCTGGAGAAGGTGGCCGGCGGCGAGCAGGACGCCCTCACCGCCGAGACGCTGAAGGACGAGCTGCTCGAGGACGTGCACCGCGCCTACGAGGCGCGGGAGGCCGGGCTCGGTTCGGAGGTCATGCGCGAGCTGGAGCGGCGCGTCCTGCTCAGCGTGCTGGACCGCAAGTGGCGCGAGCACCTCTACGAGATGGACTACCTGCGGGCCGGCATCCACCTGCGCGCGATGGCCAACCGCGACCCGGTCGTGGAGTACCAGCGCGAGGGCTACGACATGTTCAACGCGATGCTCGACGGCATCAAGGAGGAGTCCGTCGGCTTCGTGTTCAACCTGGAGGTCAAGACCAAGGAGGAGCAGGAGGCGGAGGCCAAGGCCAAGCAGGACGAGGCCGAGGCCAAGGCGCTCGCCGCGGCCCAGGAGGGGACGGCGCGGGTGCTGGCCCGCCAGGCCGCCGAGGCGCAGGCTGCCGGGACGAAGGCCGCCGAGGCGAACGGCGCGGAGGCCACCGCCGCCGCCCCTGCTCCGACTGCTCGCCGCTCCGGCACCGCGCGGAGGTCCCAGCCCGCGGCGCCCGCCGCCCAGGCGTCCACGACCGGGCCGGAACTCGCGGTCAAGGGGCTCGACGAGCTCCGCCGCCCGCCGGAGAACCTGACCTACTCCGCGCCCAGCCTGGACACCTCGGCCAAGGACGCCGGCAAGACGAAGGCGGCGAAGTCGGCCACCGTCACCGGCACCAAGGAGACCCCGCGGAACGCGCCGTGCCCGTGCGGGTCGGGCAAGAAGTACAAGCAGTGCCACGGTTCCGCCGCAGCGCAGTGAGGTAGCGCCCCGGCCGCTCGTCCGACTCGCGGCGGGCGGCCGGGGCCTCAGCCCACCTGCAGGGCGGTGCACCGCCAGCGACCGTCGACGCCCTCGAGCCGCGCCGCCACGGCATGTGCCAGGCCGGCGCGGTGGGCCACCGCGCTGATCTCGGCTATCCCGTCCACGGGCTCGCACACGTGGACGGGCCCGAGCAGCAGCGGCGCGGTGCCCTCGACGCACCAGCGGGGCCGGCGTCCGCCGGCGAGGGCGGCGAACACCCCGGGTGAGGTGAGCGGCCGCAACTGCCCCAGCGGCCGGCGTCCGCTGAACGCCTCCAGCGCCAGGGTCAGCACCCTGCGGCCGGCCTGCCCGGCGGGGGAGAGGTCGGCCCGTGACGACGGCGTCGGCCCGAAGTCGTCCTCGCCGGGTGGCCGGGCCGCGATCCGCGGACGCGGGCCGGGACGGTACGCCGGCCGCGGCACGGCGACCCCGGGGACGACCAGCCGCAGCGGAGGCCGCTCGTCCAGCAGCGGCGGTTGAGGCGTCGTGACGCGGACCAGGCGCAGCGGCCGCGGGGTCGGGGCACCGGCCGGTGCCGGGGGGTGCGCGGGAACTGTCATGGGGATCTCCCGGGATGGCGGGTGGACGGGCGGTCGGGGAGCGGTGGCTCAGGCCGGTGGCCGGAGCACCTGGCCGGGGAGCAGCAGGTCGGGATCCGGGCCGATGACCGCCGCGTTGGTGCTCCACCAGGCCGGGACGGCTCCGGCGATCTCGGCGGCGGTCGGTGTTCGGCCCAGCCGGGCGGTCAGGTGGGCGGCGGCGATGTCCCACAGGCACTCGCCGCGCACGACGACGTGCTGACCGGTGGTGTCCTCGACCGGCCAGTCCGGCACCGCACCGCCGTGCGGTCCGGCCGGAGCCGGCCAGTCGGGGACCGAGGTGCCCGGACCGGCGGCCACCGCCGCGGTGGGTGCGATGAGGACCGCTCCGGCCACGGGCGCGGTGACTCCGAGGCCGAGCCCGAGGGCGAGCGCGGCGGCGCGCCGTGCGCCGGCGGGGAGCACCGCACGGGTGAGGACGTCGGCGGCGGCGCCCAGTGCTCCCGGGAGCGCCGACAGGGCGGTGAGCAGGAGCCCGAGGGCGCCCCAGCTCCACAAGCCCCACGCGAGCAGACCCACGGCGGCGAGCAGCAGCGCCTCCGCGCCCGCCTCGTCCACCGTGCGCTGCCCGTGGCGCAGCGTCTCGGCCAGCTCGGGGACCGACGGGGTGAGCCACCCGAGCACCAGCGCCACGGCGGCCATCCCGGCCCCCGTGGCCAGCAGTCGGCGAGTCGTCATCCGTCCACCCTCCCTCGATCAGAGAGCACTAAAGCAAGCAAATGCACGCAAACGCAAGTGAACAGAACCGTTTAGGCTGCACGGCGGAGGTGGGGCATGCGGTGGCAGCAGCTGTTCGCCGACCTGGAGGCCCGCTTCGAGGCCGAGCAGGAGGCGGCCGAGCGCGCCGACCTGCCGTCGCGCGTGCGGCTGGAGCAGGGCGCCGTGCGGCTGGTCGACCGGCTGCGCGGCGCCGTGGGCACGACGGTCGGGCTGCTCTGCCGTGGCGCCGGCCAGGTGTCCGGCGAGCTCACCGAGGTGGGGCCGGACTGGCTGCTGCTGACCGACGACCGGGGTCGGGAGTGCCTGGTCGCCTCCGGCGCCGTCGTCGCGGTGGCCGGGCTGGGGCGGCGGACCGCCGTGGTCGAGGACGACGGCCCGGTGCGCAGCCGGCTGGACCTACGTCGCGCGCTGAGGGGGCTGGCGCGTGATCGCGCCGCGGTCCAGCTGGTGCTGGACGACGGGACGGCGCTGACCGGGACGATCGACCGGGTCGGCGCCGATCACGTGGAGCTGGCCGAGCACGCCGCCGACCTGCACCGGCGCGCGGAGGCGGTCCAGGGGGTGCGCGCCGTCGTCATCGACGCCGTGGCGGTGGTGCGCACGCTGCTGCCCGGGATGGACTGACGGCCGGCTACCGGTCCGCGGCAGCCGGGTCGGTCGCCTGCTCGGCGTCCGCTGCCTCGGCGGGAGGAACCGTGCCCGCCCGCGCCTCGGCGTACTTCTGCTGGATGAAGCGCTCGAGCTCGTCGACCTCGACCCGCCACTGCCCGCGTCCGCCGATCTGGATCGCGAGGAGCTCCTTGCGGCGCACGAGCGCGTACGCCTGCGACCAGGAGACGTTCAGCGTCTCGGCGACGTCGTCCAGCGTCAGGAAGCGGGGCGTGGGCATGAGGTCCTCTCGGTCCGGTCCGGCCACAGTCTGTCAGTCGCACCGGTGACCCGTGCCGGTCATCCACACCCGAACGTGTGGATGACGGCAGCGAGCCAATGCATCCATGACGCATCATCTGCACCCGGATGACGTCATGTCGCGTCGACGAGGACCGACGCGCCGCGTCACCCGTCGACGCGCGGGAGAGGGTGAGCGTGCTGTGACCGCCGTCCGTCCGGCTGCGCCGCCGACGGCCCCGACCGCGCTGCCTCCCGGGCCGGCTCCCCGTCGCATCCGCCCGCCGCGGTGGCTGGACCTCCGGCTGCTGCTGGGCGTGCTCCTCGTCCTCGGCTCGGTCCTGCTCGGTGCCCGGGTGATCGGAGCGGCCGACGCCACGGTGCCGGTGTGGGCGGCCGCGGGTGACCTCGCGGCGGGCACGGAGCTGGCCGCCGACGACCTGGTCGCCGTCGACGTCCGGCTCGACGACGCCGCCGACGCGTACCTGTCCACCGGCTCCCGTCCGGAAGGCCGGACGCTCGCCCGCGCGGTCCGCGCGGGTGAACTGGTCCCCGGTTCCGCGCTGGAGGAGCCTGCCGAGCTGGTGCAGGTGGCGCTGCCGGTCCAGGCCGGCTACGTGCCGCCGGGGCTCCGGCGCGGCGCGCTGGTCGACGTCTACGCGGTGGCCGATCCGGCCGTGGGCGCCACGGCGGTCACCGGCGGCGGCGTCACCCTGGTCGTCGAGCGGGCGCCCGTGCAGGCCCTGTCGGGCCGCGCCGAGGGCGTGCTGTCCACGCCGACGTCGACGGTGCAGGTCGTGGTGTCGGTCGCGCAGGACGAGGCCGCCGACGTCCTGACCGCGATCGGCGGCCGCCCGCTCGTGGTCGTCGTGCACACGTCGGTCGAGGGCGACGGCCAGGAGGCCGGTCGCGTGCCCGCGGCCACGGCAGCGGGGCGCGGAGATCCGGCCGGGCAGACCGACTGATGGCCGTCCAGGTCTTCACCGCCGTCACCGGGGCCGCGTGGGAGTCCGCGCTCGTGGGGGCGCTCGACCGGGCCGACCACGGCGTCACGGTGGTCCGCCGCTGCGTCGACGTGTCGGAGCTCCTGGCCGCCGCGGCGACGGGCACCGGCCAGGCGGCGCTGCTGTCGGCGGAGCTGCGCCGGCTGGACGGCGACGCCGTCGCCCGGCTGACCGCCGCGGGTGTGGCGGTCGTCGGGCTGGTCGAGCCCGGGGACGAGCAGGCCGCGGAGCGCTTCCGCCTGCTGGGCGTCGCCCACGTGCTGCCGGCCGATGCCGACGCCGAGGTGATCGCGCAGGCGCTGCGCGAGGCGGTGGCCGGGGTGCCCGCGGCCTCCCGCGACGTGGCCGACCCGCGCGCCGCCCTGCCGGCGCTCGGCGTCCCCGAGGTCGAGGACGAGCGACCGGTGGGCCGCGGCCGGTTGGTGGCGGTGTGGGGGCCGACCGGGGCGCCGGGGCGCACGACGGTCGCCGTCGGAGTGGCCGACGAGGCGGCTCGGCTGGGGGTGTCGACCCTGCTGGTCGACGCCGACGTCTACGGCGGGGTCGTCGCCCAGGTGCTCGGCCTGCTCGACGACTCCCCGGGCCTGGCGGGTGCCGCCCGGCAGGCCGGTGCCGGGACGCTGGACGCGACCACGCTGGTGCGGCTGGCCTGGGCGGTCCGCCCGCACCTGCGCGTGCTCACCGGCCTGGCGCGCGCCGATCGATGGCCCGAGCTGCGCCCGCGGGCGATCTCTGCGGTGCTCGAGGAGGCGCGGCGGCTGGCCGAGCTGACCGTCGTCGACTGCGGGTTCAACCTCGAGGACGACGAGGAGCTCTCCTTCGACACCGCCGCACCGCGTCGCAACGGGGCGACCCTGGCGGTGCTCGAGGACGCCGACGTCGTGCTGTGCGTCAGCGGCGCGGACCCGGTGGCCCTGCAGCGCAGCGTGCGCGCACTGGACGAGCTGCGCGAGGCACTGCCCGGCGTCGAGCCGGTCCTGGTGGTCAACCAGGTCCGGCGCGGACCGGTTCCCGGGGACCCGCGCCGGGAGATCGGCGCGGCCCTGGAGCGGTTCGCCGGCCGCGAGCCAGCCCACTTCCTCCCGGCCGACCGCCGGGCGACCGATGCCGCCCTGGCGGCGGGGCTGACGCTGGCCGAGGCGGCCCCCGGGTCGCCGCT
>NZ_LWUA01000043.1 GCF_005222955.1 Blastococcus sp. CCUG 61487
TCCGCAGCCCGGCGGGCGGCGGCCGCGGGGCCCGCATCGGTGGCGAGCAGGTCCGCGGCGTCGACGTCCACGAGCAGCCCGGCGCTGCGCAAGCCGTCCAGCACCGCGGCCACCATCTCGGCGTCCAGCCCCTGCCGTTCGGCGTCGGCGAGCACCGCGCGCTGCACCCGGCTGCCGTCGAGGCCGCGCAGCAGGGCGGCCAGCCCGTCGGGACGCGGGGTGACGAGCACCCCGTCGGCGGAGTCCGTCCCGCCCACCTGGAGCGAGTCGGCGCCCACGCGCAGGAGGGGGGTGGCCGCGGGGAGGAGGGGATGGGCGGTGTCGGTCACCGGGGGAGCGTGCCAGCGCGAGCGGACGTCGCGCAGCCGCCGTCCACAGGCCCCGGAGACGCCGACGGCGGCGCCCCCGTAGGGACGCCGCCGGTGACGATCAGGCCTTGCCGAGGATCCGGTTCATCTTCGTGCCGCAGACCGGGCAGGTGCCCTGGGCCATCCGGCGACCGGACTCGCTCACCTTGACCTCGCCGTCGAAGTCGCGCTTGTCCTTGCACTTCACGCAGTAGCCGTTGTAGCTCTCCGCCACGGGATCTCCTCGTCTCGGGGCGCCGCGACACGCAGGCCGGGCACCGTGTGCGGAGGCACGCTACCCGCGGCCTTCCCCGCTGTACCGGGCAGCGGGCGCCGTTCCGGTGCCGCCCGACCCCGCAGGCCCTCACCCTTCCCACAGCCTGTGGACAACGTTGTGGAGCACGTGGGGACCGTTCGGCGTGTCCCTGTGCGTGGACCGGGGGCGGGGCTCGGGACAACCACCGAGGGCGACCTCCTGCCCCCGACGTCACCTGCACGTTCGCTCGCCGGAGGCTGTGGAACGCGCGCGACGGTCGCCGTGCGCCCCGTCATGTCCACCGTCGTGTCCACCGTCCGTGCGACCTGTACCCGAGAGGGTGTCGTCGGGCAGGCGCAGCGACCTCGCCGTGCCTTACGGTGCCCCCGTGCCCGGTACGCCTCCCGACGCCTCCGCACACGACGAGTTCCCCGGCGGGCAGCCGCGGGCAACCGCCCGTGCGGATCGGGCCGTGCCCATGGCCCGCAGCAGGAAGCCGGAGGGCGAGGGAACCGTGCCGCTCCGGGCCGGCGACCCCGCCTCTGTCGTCGAGGTCCGCCGCAGTGCCCGCCGCCGGCGCACCGTGACCGCCTATCGGGAGAGCGGGCGCACCGTCGTGCTCATCCCGGCGGCGTTCAGCCCGGCCGAGGAGCGGCGCTGGGTGGCCCAGATGGTCGCCAAGCTGCAGACCCGCGAGGAGCGGCGACGCCGCTCGCTCGGTGGCGACGACGAACTGATGGCGCGCGCCCGCGCGCTCTCGGCCGCCCACCTCGACGGCCTCGCCGAGCCGGCATCCGTGCGCTGGGTGGACAACCAGCAGCGCCGGTGGGGCTCCTGCACGCCCGCCGACCGCAGCATCCGGCTCTCCAGCCGGCTGCGCTCGATGCCCGAGTACGTCGTGGACTACGTGCTGGTGCACGAACTGGTCCACCTGCTCGAACCGGGGCACGACGAGCGGTTCTGGGCACTGGTGGCGCGCTATCCGCGGGCCGAGCGGGCCCGCGGCTTCCTCGAGGGCGTGGAGCTGGCCAACACCGCCGGCGCGGCCGAGCACGGCGCGCCCGACATCGTCGACTGAGGCCGGACTACTCCTCCGGATCCCGCTCGGCGTCGGCGGCGGTCAACCCCCGCAGCTCGTCGTCCAGACCGTGGCGGGCGACGAAGTCCATGGGCTCGTCCAGGTCGTCCGACGTCGGCAGCAGGTCGGGGTGGTTCCACAGCTGGTCGCGCTCCGCGCTACCGTGCTTCTGGCCCATCGCCGCCCACACGACGGCGGCGTCGCGCAGCCGCCGGGGGCGCAGCTGCAGCCCCACCAGCGTGGCGAAGGTCTGCTCGGCCGGTCCGCCGGAGGCGCGCCGGCGGCGCATCGTCTCGGCCAGGGCGGAGTGGCCGGGCAGCCGGTCCTTCGCCGCCTCGGCGACGACGGTGTCCACCCAACCCTCGACCAGGGCCAGCAGGGTCTCCAGCCGGCGCAGCGCCATCTGCTGCTCGGGCGTCTCCTCCGGCTCGAGCACTCCGCTGCCCAGCAGTCGCTGGATGCTCTCCGGGTCGCTGGGGTCCAGCCCCTCCAGCCCGCCGCCGCCCATGGCGTCGGCGATCCCCCGCTCGATCGCCTCGCGGTCGATGGTGATGCCGCGGGCGTAGGCGTGGACGGCGTCCTGGAGCTGCTGGCGCAGCCAGGGCACGTGCGCGAACAGCCGCTGGGACGCCGCCTCGCGCAGGGCCAGGAACAGCCGCACCTCGTCGGCCGGACGGTCGAGGCCGGAGGCGAACTCGGCGACGTTCTGCGGCACGAGCACGCCGGTACCGGCCGGGGCGAGCGGGAGCCCCACGTCGGTGCTGGTGAGGACCTCGTCGGCCAGCTTGCCCAGCGCGGACCCCACCTGCGCGCCGAACATCAGCCCGCCCATGCGGCCCATGATCCCGGCGATCGGCCCGAAGGACATCGCGGCCTCCTGCGGCAGCGCACTGGTCATCGCCGCGACGACGCGCTCGGCGAGGGGGTCGATCAGCGCACCCCAGGCCGGCAGCGTCTGCTCCACCCACTCGACCCGCGACCAGGCCGCCGTCCGCTCGATGCCCGAGGGCAGCTCGGTGACCTGGTCCAGCCACAGGTCGGCCAGGCGCAGCGACTCGGCGACGGCGGTGCGCTCCGCGTCGGACGAGGGCTGGTGGCCGGCGGCGAGCTGGCTGATCGCGCTCTGCTTGGCGAGGTCCCAGTTGACCGGACCGCCGGACCAGCTCATCAGCTTCTGCAGCTCGGCGAACAGCGGCATCTTGCCCAGCACGTCCTCGGGGGAGCCGCCGCCGGCGATGCCGCCGAACAGCGCGCCCAGACCGAAGGGGTCACCGCCACCGGGCTGGTCACCGCCCCGGCGCTCGGGGTCGCGGTCGGGCAGGCCGAAGCCGAAGGGCACATCGCTCATGGGTCCACGGTAGACGGAAGGACCCCGTCCCCCTCATCGCTCGCGAGCTCGCGACGAGCCTCTGGACGGGGCCACGGTTGTCGGGTTGGCGGCATCGCCCAGCAGCGCCGAATAGGCTCGCCGGTCGTGACCCGTCGGATCGCCGTCCTGACCGCCGGTGGTGTGCTGCTGCTGATCTTCGGCCTGCTCGGCACCACGCTGCCGGTGCCCTACGTCGCCCAGGTCCCCGGGCCGACCTTCGACACCCTCGGCGAGATCGACGGCGAGCCGATCATCGAGATCGAGGGCCGCGAGCGCAACGAGACCGACGGCAACCTCAACCTCACCACCGTCGGCGTGGGCAGGGGCGGGCTCAGCCTGGTCCAGGCCGTGCGCGGCTGGTTCGACGACGAGGTCGCCGTCGTCCCGGAGGAGTCGGTCTACCCGCCCGACCGCACCGTGGAGGAGACCCGCCGGCTCAACCGCCGCGCGTTCCTCACCTCCGAGCAGGCCGCCGAGACCGTCGCGCTCGGGCACCTCGGCTTCCCGGAGAAGGTCGTGGTCCGCGAGGTGCCCGAGGGGTCGCCGTCGGAGTCCCTCCTCGAGGAGGGCGACGCCATCGAGTCGATCGACGGACGGCCGACGCCGGATCTGGACAGCCTGGACGCCGTCCTCCGGTCGATCCCGCCCCGCACCACCGTCGAGGTGGTCTTCACCCGGCTCGGGGAGCCTGGCAGCGCCACGATCACGACCCGTGGCTCGGACGAGCGCGACGGCTCCCTGCTCGGCGTCAGCGTGCTGCAGCAGCCCTCGGCCCCCTTCGACGTCGACATCCAGGTGGAGGACGTCGGCGGGCCCTCGGCCGGGCTCATGCTGACCCTCGGCATCCTCGACCTGGTCGGTGACGAGGACCTCACCGGCGGCGCCCTCGTCGCCGGGACCGGGACGATCGACGCGGACGGCCGGGTCGGGCCGATCGGCGGCATCCCGCTGAAGATCATCGCCGCGCGCGACATCGACGCGGACCTCTTCCTCGTGCCCGGCGGGAACTGCGCGGAGGCCCTGGCCGCCGACGACCCGGGCTTCCCGCTCGCCCGGGTCGACACCCTCGAGGACGCGCTCGCCGCGCTGGCCGACTTCCGCGCCGGCCGCACCCCCGAGACCTGCTGAACCCCGGGCCGGACCCGGGAACCCGGTCGGGCCTGGCGCGTTGTGCTGGGATGAGGGGTGGAGTGTGCCCAGGGTCGGTCACCTCCACCTCACCGGTGTCGTGGCCGCCGTCACGCCGCTGGGCCCGCACCTGACGACGACCCGCAACTGAAGGAGACCGCTCGTGGCCATGCGGCCCCCCGTGCCGGTGCCGACGCTGTCCCGGCGCGCGAAGCTGGGTCTCGGCGCCCTCGCTGTGCTGCTCGTGCTGTTCACCGTGATCGGCGCGCTCACCAACGTGTACGTCGACTACCTGTGGTTCGACGAGACCGGCTACACCGAGGTCTTCTGGACCGAGCTGCAGAGCCGTGCGCTGCTGTTCGCCGTGGCCGGGGTGGCGACGGGCGGGCTGACCGCGCTGGCCATCTACCTGGCCTATCGGCACCGGCCCACGTTCCGGCCGATGTCGCTGGAGCAGCAGAACCTCGAGCGCTACCGGCAGTCGCTGGAGCCGCGGGCGGGGCTGGTGCTCACCGCCGTCGCCGTCGTGCTCGGGCTGTTCGCCGGGTTCACCGCGCAGAGCAGCTGGGAGACCTGGCTGACCTTCCGCAACAGCACCGACTTCGGGCAGACCGATCCGCAGTTCGGCCTCGACCTGTCGTTCTTCGTCTTCGAGTACCCCTTCTACCGGCTGGTGCTCGGCTTCGGCTTCGCGATCGTGATCCTGGCGCTGATCGGCTCGCTGCTGACGCACTACGTCTTCGGCGGGCTGCGGCTGCAGACCCCCGGCCAGAAGCTGACCGCCGCGGCGCGGGTCCAGATCTCGGTGCTGCTCGGCTTCTTCGTGGCGCTCAAGGCGATCGCGTACTGGCTGGACCGGTACGGGCTGGTCTACTCCAACCGCGGCGAGGTCTTCACCGGCGCCAGCTACACCGACGTCAACGCCCTGCTGGTGCCCAAGACGATCCTGGTGTTCGTCGCGGCGGTCTGCGCGATCGCGTTCTTCGCCAACATCGTCTTCCGCAACCTGCTGCTGCCGGCCGCCGCGCTGGTCCTGTTGCTGGCGACCAGCCTGGTGATCGGCGTGGCCTACCCCGCGATCGTGCAGCAGTTCGTGGTCCGGCCCAGCGCCAACGAGCGCGAGGCGCCCTACATCGAGCGGGCCATCGAGATGACCCGGCAGGCGTACGGTCTCGACGACGAGCACGTCGAGTACGTGAACTACGCGACCGGGACGACGACCGAGGGCGACGAGGAGGCCGTCGACCCGGAGGTCGCCCTCGCCGAGCTGCGCAACGACACCGAGACGATCCCCAACGCGCGCCTGCTGGACCCGAACGTGCTGTCGGAGACCTACACGGCGCTGCAGCAGATCCGTAACTGGTACGGGTTCCCCGAGCGGCTGGACGTCGACCGGTACACCGTCGACGGCGAGCTGCGCGACTACGTCGTGGCGGTCCGCGAGCTGAACAGCGCCGGGCTGTCGGAGAACCAGAGCACCTGGATCAACCGGCACACGGTCTACACCCACGGGCACGGCTTCGTGGCCGCGCCGGCCAACGAGGTCGTGGGTGGCTCGGAGGGTGGCCGGCCGAACTTCACCACCGGTGACCTGCCCGTCGAGGGCGACATCCCGGTCGAGCAGAGCCGCATCTACTACGGCGAGCTGATCGACGACTACTCCGTCGTCGGCGCGCCCGAGGGCACCGCTCCGCGCGAGTCCGACCTGCCCGAGGGCGGCTCGGACGAGCGGCAGATCAACAACACCTACGACGGCGAGGGCGGTGTCTCGGTCGGGAGCTTCTTCCGGCAGCTGACCTTCGCGATCTACTACCGCGAGCGGAACTTCCTGCTCTCCAGCGCGGTGAACGAGGAGTCGAAGGTCCTCTACGTCCGCGACCCCCGCCAACGGGTGGAGAAGGCGGCGCCCTTCCTGGAGGTCGACGGCGACCCGTACCCCGCGGTGATCGACGGCCGCGTGGTGTGGATCCTCGACGGCTACACGACGTCGGACTCCTACCCGTACTCCGAGCAGATGGAGCTGGGCGAGGCGGCCACCGACGCGCTCACCGGCACGGGGACGACGGCGCTGCCGAACGAGACCTTCAACTACATCCGCAACTCGGTGAAGGCCACCGTCGACGCGTACGACGGCACGGTGACGCTCTACGAGTGGGACACCGAGGACCCGGTCCTCAAGACCTACATGAAGGCGTTCCCGGGCATCGTCGAGCCCAAGGAAGAGGTCTCCGAGGAGCTGGAGAGCCACCTGCGCTACCCGGAGGACCTGTTCAAGGTCCAGCGGGAGATCCTCACCCGCTACCACGTCGACGACCCGATCGCGTTCTACGAGGGCAGCGACAGGTGGCAGATCCCGCAGGACCCGACGCAGGACGTCGAGGAGGACCAGCCGCCGTACTACATCCTGGCTCAGCGGCCGGGTGACCCGGAGGCGACGTTCCAGCTGACCAGCGCGCTCAACGCGTTCCGGCGGCCCAACCTCTCGGCGTTCGTGTCGGCCTCCAGTGCGCCGGAGACCTACGGCCAGATCCAGGTGCTGCAGCTGCCCGGGAACACCCCGTTCCTGGGGCCGACGCAGGTGCAGAACTCCTTCGGTGCCAACCAGGACATCCGCCGCGACCTCACCCTGTTCGACAGCGAGAACTCCGACGCGGTGCTCGGCAACCTGCTGACGCTCCCGATCGGGGACGCCGGCCTTCTGTACGTGCAGCCGCTGTACGTGGAGAGCACGGCGGAGAGCGGCTTCCCGCTGCTGCAGCGCGTGCTGGTCAACTTCGGCGGTCAGATCGGCTACGCCAACACCCTCGCGGAGGCGCTCAATCAGGTCTTCGGCGAGGGGGTCGGCGAGATCGCCGTCGACAGCGAGGCGACCGAGCCGCAGCCGGAGGACGAGGGCGACGAGGAACAGCCCGACCCGACCCCGACCCCGGCGGAACCGACACCGGGGCCGCCGCCGGCCGGCGGCCCCGACGTCGAGGCCGACCTGGACCAGGCGGTCAGCGACATCAACGCCGCGCTGGAGGCGCTGCGCGACGCCCAGCGCAACGGTGATTTCGCCGGCCAGGGCCAGGCGCTCGAGCAGCTGGACGCCGCGGTGGCCGCCTACCGGGCGGCGCAGGCGGCCGCGGCCGGCTCGGGCGACTGAGCGGGGGAGGGGGCGAGCCGGACCGGCGTCGCCCCCTCCGCCGGGCCTGGTACGGTGGTCACTACCGACGCGGGGTGGAGCAGCTCGGTAGCTCGCTGGGCTCATAACCCAGAGGTCGCAGGTTCGAATCCTGCCCCCGCTACTACCACGAAGGGGCCCGGTCACCACGGTGACCGGGCCCCTTCGTCGTCCCGGCCGGGCAGGCAGCGGCCCTGCTACGTTCCGCTCGCAGGGCTGTCCTCCACCACCGGACCTTCGGGAGCAACCATGGTGTTCACCCGCGACGCCAGCGTGGCCGACCTCGTCGAGGCGATCGACCGGGACGGCTACGTCGTCATCGAACGGCTGATGGACGACGACTGGGTGCAGGCGGCCAAGGCGGACCTCCAGCGGGTGCTGGCCGAGACCGGCACCGGGCGGAACTCGTTCGAAGGCTTCTCCACCCAGCGGGTCTATGCGCTGTTCGCGAAGACGCGCTACTTCGACGGTCCCGGCACCCATCCGCTCGTGCTCGGCGTCCTCGACCACGTGCTCGGGCACTACCAGTTCAGCGCGCCGGTGGGCATCCAGATCGGGCCGGGCGAGGTCGCCCAGGTGCTGCACCGCGACGACGACGTCTACCCGCTGCCCCGCACCGGGAAGGACGTCGTCGTCAACACCATGTGGCCGCTCGACGACTTCACCCTCGAGAACGGCGCGACCCGCTTCGTCCCCGGCAGCCACCGCTGGGAGGAGGGGCGGACGGTCACCGAGGAGGAGACGACCGCGGCGGTCATGCCCGCGGGGTCGGTGATGATCTACGTCGGCAACCTCATCCACGGAGGCGGTGCGAACACGACCGACCGGCCTCGGCTGGGCGTGATCCTCGAGTACGCCGCGTCGTGGCTGCGGCCGCAGGAGAACCACGTCCTCGCCGTGCCCCGCGAGGTGGTGCGCGAGCTGCCCGAGCGGCTGCAGGAACTGCTCGGCTACAACATTCACCCGCCGTTCCTCGGCTACGTCGACGGCCGCCACCCCCGGCGGGTGCTCGGCTGATCCTGGACAGCCACCCGGGCCGGTGATCTAGGTTCGCGGGGTGACCCCCGCGACTGTCGAGAAGCAGATCGAGGCCGGCGGCCTCTCGTTCACCTACCTGACGGCGGGACCCGAGGACGGGCCCCTGGCGCTGTGCCTGCACGGCTTCCCCGACACCGCGCACACCTACCGGCACCTGCTGCCGGAACTGGCCGCGGCCGGCTTCCGCGCCGTCGCGCCGTTCTCCCGCGGCTACGCCCCCACCGCGGTTCCGGCCGACGGGCACTACCAGACCGGCGCCCTGGCCCGGGACGCCAACGCGCTGCACGAGGCGCTCGGTGGCGACGAGCGGGCGGTGCTCGTCGGCCACGACTGGGGCGCCCAGGCCGTCTACGGGGCGGCCGGCAGCGCCCCGGACCGCTGGCGCAAGGTCGTCGCCATGGCGGTGCCCGTGGGCCCCGCCCTGGCCGGCACCTTCTTCACCTACGACCAGATCAAGCGGTCGTTCTACATGTACTTCTTCCAGCACCCGCTGGCCGACGCCGTCGTCGCCGGCGGCGATCTGGACTTCCTCGCGCGGCTGTGGGCCGACTGGTCGCCGGGGTACGACGCCACCGACGACCTGGCCGCCGTCCGCACGGCCCTCGGGACGCCGGAGAACCTCGGCGCCGCGCTCGGCTACTACCGGGCGCTGTTCGACCCCTCCCGCCACGCTCCCGAGCTGGCCGCCGAGCAGCAGGCCGCCGGCAGCGCCCCGCCGCAGCCCACGCTGTACCTGCACGGCACGCAGGACGGCTGCATGGCCCTGGACTCCGCCGACGCCGTCCGCGGAGTCCTGACGCCCGGGTCGGACGTCGTCGTCGTCGACGGCGCGGGGCACTTCCTGCACCTCGAGCGGCCCGAGGTGGTCAACCCCCGGATCGTCGGGTTCCTCGCCGACTAATGGGGCTTACCGAG
>NZ_LWUA01000044.1 GCF_005222955.1 Blastococcus sp. CCUG 61487
CACCCCACGGGGCACGGCCCCCGCCCATCGAGCCGGTCACGTGCTTCCAGCCTCGCCCGGTGAGAAAGCGGTGGTCGCCGCTGGCTACGAGTTCGGTGCCGTCAGCGAGGATCACGCGATACGCGGGCTTGACCGTCGACCAGTGAGCCAGCACCTCTGTCTCGACGTAGTGCCTGTAGGTGCCGCGTCGCTCCGTGCCGATGATGCGATCCCCGACTCGGAGATCGGCGATCCGCTTCTGGCGTCCGTCGGCCAACAAGATCGACGTGTCGCTCCAGAGGCAGTAGACGCACGAATGACTACAGCCCCTGTAAGGATTGATCGTCCACGGGAACGGCATCGCGGACTCGCCCGGCACGCGGTTGAGCGCGGACCGCGCCCGGACCTCGTGGAAGGTCAGCCCCGGGAACTCCGGTACCTGCACGCTGCGCAGCAGCCCACGGATGCTGGGCATCCCGGGCAGCGCTCCGGGCTCGTCGAGATCGAGTCGCTGCGCGTCCCACCGCATGACCTGATTCGAACACGCGTTCGAGCGGTTGTCCAGTCGGTCAGAGCGGCGGGCGGTCCTCGTAGCAGGTGGACAGGACCACCGTCGTCCGTGTCGAGACGTTCGCCGTGCTCCGGATCTCGCGGAGCAGCGCCTCGAGCGCGTCCGGCGAGGCGACGCGGACCTTGAGGATGTAGCTCTCCTGCCCCGCAACCGAGTGGCACTCCTCGATGGCCGACAGGTGGGCGAGCAGGGCTGGCGCGTCCTCGGTCTGGACCCCGATCGGTGAGATCGAGACGAAGGCGGTCAGCGGCAGGCCGAGGAGCTTGGGGTCCAGCTCCGCCCGGTAGCCGGTGATGAACCCGCGCTGCTCGAGCCGCCGCACCCGCTGGTGCACCGCCGACACCGACAGGCCCACCCTCTCGGCCAGCTCCGTGTAGCTGGCCCGCCCGTCCCGCGCGAGGGCGGCCAGCAGCGCGCGGTCCACGTCCGGAGCGGGCGACGTGGCCCCACCGCCCGGCTCAGCCCGGGAGCTCGACGAGCTCACGGGGACCGACGTTCAGCGAGCGGACGCCGTCGTCGGTGCAGACGACGATGTCCTCGATGCGGGCGCCGCAGCGGCCGGCCAGGTAGATGCCCGGCTCGACCGAGAACGCCATTCCGGGCTCGAGCGCCAGGTCGTTGCCCTCGACGATGTAGGGCGCCTCGTGGGAGTCCAGCCCGATGCCGTGCCCGGTGCGGTGGATGAAGTGCTCGCCCCACCCCGCGTCGGCGATGATCTGGCGCGCGGTCGCGTCCACCTGCTCGGCGGTCACCCCGGGGCGGACGATCGCGACCGCGGCCTGCTGGGCGGCGTGCAGGACGCCGTACCACTCGGCGACGTCGGACGGCGCGCTGCCGCCGACGACGTAGGTGCGGGTGCAGTCCGACCGGTAGCCGGTCGCGGTCTCCCCGCCGATGTCGACGACGACGACGTCGCCGGCCTGCACGGTCCGGTCGGAGAGCTCGTGGTGCGGGCTGGCGCCGTTCGGGCCGGAGCCGACGATCGTGAAGTCCACGCCGACGTGGCCCTCCTCGAGGATGGCGGCGGCGATGTCGGCGCCCACCGCAGCCTCGGTCCGGCCCACGGTGAGGAACTCCGCCATCCGGGCGTGCACCCGGTCGATCGCCGCGCCGGCCAGCGCCAGCTCCTCCATCTCGGCCGGCGTCTTGACCATCCGCAGCCGGTCGAGCACCGGTGCCGCGAGCTCCAGGGCCGCGCCCGGCAGCGCCCGCTGGACGCCCAGCGCGTGCTCGGCCCACGTGCGCGCGCCCACTGCGACCCGGGCCGGGGTCGCGCCGAGCCGCGCGACGGCCGCGTCCGCCAGCAGGGCGAAGGGGTCCTCGGTCTCGTCCCAGGCCAGGACGTCGAGGCCGAGCGCCCCGGCCGGGCTGACCTCGACCATGGGCGCCTCCAGCCGCGGCACGACGAGGAACGCCTCGCCGCGTCGCGGGACGGCCAGCGCCGTCAGCCGTTCCATGGCGTGGGCGTGGTAGCCGGTGAGGTAGCGCAGGTCCGATCCCGGCGTGAGCACCAGCAGATCGGCGCCCGCCTCCGCGGCGAGCGACCGGGCGGCGTGCACCCTGTCCACGGTCACGAGCGGGCCTGCTGCCGGCGGAGTTCCCACGCCGGCAGACTAGCCAGCGCCGCCGCCCCTGCCCGCGCGCGTCGTCCGACCGCTAGCGTCCGGGCCCGTGACCACCATGCTGCTGGACGCCGCGTCGCTGTACTTCCGCGCCTTCTACGGCGTGCCCACCAGCGTCACGAGCCCCGACGGCCGGCCGATCAACGCCGTGCGCGGCTTCCTCGACATGACCGCCCGGCTGGTCACGACCCACGGCCCGGACCGGCTCGTGGCCTGCTGGGACGACGACTGGCGGCCGGCGTTCCGGGTCGAGGCGCTGCCCTCCTACAAGGAGCACCGGCTGGCCCCGGACGGCGGCGAGGAGACCCCCGACGAGCTCGGCCCGCAGGTCCCCGTGCTCGTCGACGTGCTGGCCGCGGCCGGCATCGCACGGGTCGGGGCACCCGGCTACGAGGCCGACGACGTGATCGGGACCCTCGCCACCCGCGCCCGCCGGCCCGTCGACGTCGTCACCGGCGACCGCGACCTGTTCCAGCTGGTGGACGACGAACGGAGCATCCGCGTCCTGTACACCGCCCGCGGCATCGCCGATCTCGAGCTCGTGGACGAGGCCGCGGTCACCGCGAAGTACGGCATCCCGGGCCGGGCGTACGCCGACTTCGCGGTGCTGCGAGGCGACCCCAGCGACGGGCTGCCCGGGGTGGCCGGCGTGGGCGCGAAGACGGCGGCCGCGTTGATCACCGAGTTCGGTGACCTGGCGGGGATCCGGGCGGCGGTCGCGCGGACCGTCGTCCCGAAGCCGCCGCTGACCGCGGCGGTGCTGAAGAATCTGAATGCGGCGTCGGACTACCTCGACCGCGCGCCGGTCGTCGTCGCCGTCGCCACGGACATCGACCTGCCCGCGGTGGAGGGCACCCTCCCCCGCTCGCCGGCCGACGTCGCCGCCCTGGCCGAGCTGGCGGAGCGGCACGGGCTGCAGTCGTCCCTGGGCCGGCTCGGCGCCGCGCTGGGCTGGGCGCCCGACGTCCTCGGCTGAGGATCGCCGCGGCCCTCCTCAGCCGCGGGTCACTCGATCTCCCACGTGTAGACGACCTCGTCCTCGTCGGTGATCGTGAGGACGATCGTGAGCTCCTCGTCGTCGGCGGTGACCGCCTCGCACTCGTGCTCCCGGCCCTCGGCGACGCCCATGCGCCGCGGGCAGTCGACCTCGACCCCGACGTCGTAGCGCGCCTCGAACTGCTCGGCGATGTCGCTCTCCACGCGGGCGGTGTCCAGGAACGTCGGACCCAGGCCGGCCCACCGGGCCACCGCCAGCGCGGCGACGACGGCGGCGACCACCAGCCAGCCGTACAGCGGGCGGAGATGGCGCCGCTTCCTCGGCGGGACCGCCGCGACGACCGGCTGCTCGGGTTCGCCCATCGCCGGACCCTCCCCGTCCACCGGCGTACCTGTCATCTCAGCCTCCCACCGCGACGGCCACGACCCCGCGCCGGACCCGGGCCACCGCGGCCCGCGCCCTCGACGCGACCGGGTCGTCGGCCACCTTGGCCAGCTGGTCCAGCAGGTCGATGAGCTGGCGCATCCAGCGCACGAAGTCGCCGCCGGAGAGCTCGGTTCCGGCCTGCTCGGCGCCGGCGAGGACGCGGTCGAGGCTCTGCCCGTCGGCCCAGCGGTAGGCGGCCCACGCGAAGCCGAGGTCGAGGTCGCGGGTGACCCGTACCCCGTGGTCGGCCTCGACGTCGCCCAGCCGCTCGCGGATCCGGCGCATCTCCCCCACCGCGGCGGCCACCGTGCCGGAGGGGATGGCGGGCAGCGAGGGCAGGTCGCGCCGCGACTCGTAGACCAGCGTCGAGGCGGCGGCGGCGAGCTCGGCGGGGCCCAGGTCCTTCCACGCGCCAGCCCGCAGGCACTCGGCGACCAGCAGGTCGGCCTCCGACCAGATGCGCGCCAGCCGCCGGCCGTCGTCGGTGACCAGCGGCAGGTCGTCGGCGGCGCCCATGACCGCGGTGTCGGCGGCGACCAACGGCGTGGCCGCCGGCACCAGGTAGCCCAGCTCCTCGAGCACGTCGCAGATGGCGTCGAACTGCCGGGTCAGCGAGCCGGTGCGCTCGGCCATCGTGCGGTGCAGCGACTCGGCCTCCCGCACCGAGCGCAGCCAGCGCTCGGCCACCCGCACCCGCTCCTCGCGGTCGGGCAGCGCGTGCACCGGATGGCGGCGGAGCGCGGCCCGCAGGTCGGCCAGGACCGGGTCGTCCGCGGCCGCCGAGCGGCTCTTGCGGACCATGCGGGCGCCCAGGTCGTGCTCCACGCGGGCGTTGCGCAGGGTGGAGGCGAGGTCGCGGCGGGCGTGCGGGCTGCGGTGGTTGAAGTTCTTCGGCACGCGCACCCGGGCCAGCGAGGTGACCGGCGTCGGGAAGTCGACCGAGGCCAGGCGGCCGGCCCATTTGTCCTCGGTGAGCACCAGCGGCCGGGGGTCGGCGAGGTCGGTGATGCCTGGGTCCAGCACCACCGCGAGGCCCTGCCGCCGTCCGGACGGCACCCGGATGACGTCTCCGGGGCGCAGCGCGGCCAGCGCCTCGGCCGCCTCCATCCGGCGCTTGGCCTGCGAGTCGCGGGAGAGCTCCTTCTCGCGGTCGGAGATCTCCCGCCGGATCCGGGCGTACTCCCCCACGTCGCCCTGCTTCCGGTCGTGGCCGGAGTGCATCTCGGCGGCGGCCCGCTCGGCCTCCCGCTCGTGCCGGGCCGCCGCCCGGGCGAGTCCGACGACCGAGCGGTCGGCCTGGAACTGCGCGAAGGAGGACGCGAGCAGCTCGCCGGCGCGTGCCCGGCCGAACGAGCTCACCAGGTTGACCGCCATGTTGTAGCTCGGCCGGAAGCTCGACCGCAGCGGATAGGTCCGGGTGCTCGCGAGCCCCGCGACCACGCTCGGATCCATGCCGGGCGCCCAGACGACGACGGCGTGCCCCTCGACGTCGATCCCGCGCCGCCCGGCTCGGCCGGTGAGCTGGGTGTACTCCCCGGCGGTGACGTCGACGTGTGCCTCGCCGTTCCACTTGACCAGCCGCTCCAGGACGACGGTCCGCGCCGGCATGTTGATGCCCAGCGCCAGCGTCTCGGTGGCGAACACGGCCTTGACCAGGCCGCGGACGAAGCACTCCTCGACGGTCTCCTTGAACGCGGGTACCAGCCCGGCGTGGTGCGCGGCGATGCCGGCGAGCAGCCCCTCGCGCCACTCCCAGAAGCCGAGGACGTGCAGGTCCTCCTCCGGCAGCGAGCCGGTCCGCCGGTCGACGATCTCGGCGATCTCCGCGCGCTCCTCCTCGGTGGTGAGCCGCAGCCCGCTGGCCAGGCACTGGTGGACGGCGGCGTCGCAGCCGTTGCGGCTGAAGACGAAGGTGATCGCCGGCAGCAGCCCGGCCCGGTCCAGCCGCTCGACGACGTCGGGGCGCGCCGGGGGCCGCCAGCGCGGGCGGTGGGAGTCGCGCCGGCGGTCGCCGCCCCAGCCCTCGATCCGCCGCTCGTACTCGCGGACGTAGCGGACCAGCTCGGGGTCGACCACCGAGGCGCCGCGCTCCCGGGTGGTGAGCGTGCGGGGCGCGTCGCCCTGCGCGTCGGAGTGCGCGGCGGGACGGAGCGAGAACAAGTCGAAGACCCGGTTGCCCACGAGCATGTGCTGCCACAGCGGGATGGGCCGCACCTCGCTCACGACGACCTTCGTGTCCCCGCGCACGGTGACCAGCCAGTCGGCGAACTCCTCGGCGTTGCTCACCGTCGCCGACAGCGAGACGAGGGTGACCGACGGCGGGAGGTGGATGATCACCTCCTCCCAGACGGCGCCGCGGAATCTGTCGGCCAGATAGTGCACCTCGTCCATGACCACGTAGCCGAGGCCGGCCAGCGCCGGGGACTCCGCGTAGAGCATGTTGCGCAGCACCTCGGTGGTCATGACCACCACGGGCGCGTCGCCGTTGACCGCGTTGTCCCCGGTGAGCAGGCCGACCCGCTGCTCGCCGTAGCGCTCGACGAGGTCGTTGTACTTCTGGTTCGACAGCGCCTTGATCGGCGTGGTGTAGAAGGCCTTGCGCCCCTCGGCGAGCGCCTTGTGCACGGCGAACTCCCCCACGACGGTCTTGCCGGCGCCGGTGGGGGCGCAGACCAGCACGCCGGATCCCTCGTCGAGCGCCTCGCACGCCTCGACCTGGAACGGGTCGAGGGAGAAGCCGAGTCCGGCCGTGAAGTCGGTCAGCGCCGGGTGGGCCGTCCGGCGCCGGGCAGCGGCGTACCGCTCAGCGGGGCTGGACATGCCCCCACGTTAAGCGCTTCCGGCCGTGATGATCAGCTGACCTGATCGAACCGGGTCCTCCCTCGCGGTCGACGGCGAGGGAGGACACCGGTTGATCAGGAAGGCTGATCAACACGGGCGGCGCCGGCGACGGTCAGCGCGCCGGGCACGCACTCGGCCACGATCGGCAGCGCGGCGACCGGTTCCCCGTCGGCGTAGGCGGTGACGCCGGGGCTGCTCAGCTCCACCCGTGACGCCCGGTACACCGAGACCGACGGGTGGTCGACGTGCGAACCGTCGGCCAGCCGCGGCCGGGTCCGGACCAGCTCCCGGCGGGTGGTCGGCCCGACCACGGTGAGGTCGAACAGCCCGTCGGCGGGGTCGGCGCCGGGGCAGATCTGCAGGCCGCCGCCGTACCAGGAGGTGTTGCCGACGGCGATCATCGTGGCCGGCACCGTGCGCACCTCGCCGTCGTCGAGTCGCAGGGTCATCTCGTAGGGCCGCAGCCGGGCCAGCTCCAGCGCGACCGCCACGTCGTACCGGCGGCGCCCGCGCGGCCAGCGCAGCCGGTTGGCGCGGTCGGTGACGGCGGAGTCGAAGCCGCAGCACAGCACGGTCGCCCACCACCGCTCTCCCACGCGGCCGGCGTCGACCGAGCGGCTGCGCCCTTCCCGCAGATCGGTGGCGAGCGCACGGGCGGCCGCGACCGGATCGGCCGGGATGCCCAGCGCGAGCGCCAGGTCGTTGCCGGTGCCGGCGGGGACCACGCCCAGCGGCGTGCCGGTACCGGCGATCGCCTGCAGGGCGACGTGCGCGGTGCCGTCACCGCCGACGGCGACCACGCCGGCTGCCCGTCGGCGACCGCCTCCGCCGTGCGCTGCTCGGCCTCGGCGCCCGTCGCGGCGTCCAGCACCCGCGGGCGCAGGCCGGCGGCGGTCAGCTCCGCCAGCACTGCCTCGGTGAGGCCGCGGGCCCGGCCACGGCCCGCGGCAGGGCTGACCAGCACGGCGACGTCCATCGGCGGGCGCCGGTCAGCCGCGGGTGGACGCAGTGGAGGACCCCTGCGGCTCGTCGAGCCGGGACGGGCGGGCGTCCAGCGGCGAGGCCTCGTCGTCGTCCAGGTCGTGGAAGTGCTCCACACCGGCCCGGCGGGCGCGGCGCCGGTCGACGAAGCGGGCGATCTGGATGGCCACCTCGAACAGCAGGATCATCGGCCCGGCCATGAACAGCATGGTGAACGGGTCCTGCGTCGGGGTGACGAACGCGGCGAACACGATGGTCAGGAAGAAGATCCAGCGGCGGCTGTGCTTGAGGACGTCGTAGCTGAGGACGCCGGCCAGGTTGAGCGCCACCGCCATCAGCGGGACCTCGAAGCTGACCCCGAAGGCGACCAGCAGCGAGAGCACGAAGCCGATGTAGTCCGGCGCGGTGAGCGCGACGATCGTGCCCTCGCCGGCCAGCGACAGCAGCAGCTCCAGGCCGTTGTCCAGCGCCACGTAGGCCAGCACCGCACCAGCGGCGAACAGCACGGTGGAGACGGCGACGAAGCCGATCCCGTAGCGCTTCTCGTTGCGCCGCAGGCCTGGGGTGATGAACGCCCAGAGCTGGTACAGCCACACCGGCGCGGCGAGGACCACGCCGGCCAGGAAGCTGACCTTGAGGCGGATGAACACCCCACCGAACACGTCGGTGATCAGCAGCCCGCAGTCGTCGCCGCCGTCACCGAAGCGCAGGTCTGGATCCAGGCCGCAGTACGGGGCCCGGATGAAGTCACCGAGGCCGTGCTCGTACCACCAGAAGGCGAAGGCGGTGGCGAGCAGGATCGCCAGCAGCGACTTCGCGACCCGGTTGCGCAGCTCGGTGAGGTGCGCGACCAGGCTCATGGTCGCCTCGGGATCGCGCGGTCTGCGGCGCCTGCGCCGCGGCGCCGCCTCGCTCACCGTCGTCCGGTCCTGTGCTGGGGTCAGCGGGGGCCGTCGGCCGCGCGGGCCTGCTCGGCGCGCGCCCGCAGCTCCGTGGCGCGGAGCTCGGCGAGCCGTGCCTCCTCCGCCAGCCGGGCGGCCTCGCCGTTCGCGGCGGGCGTCTCGGGGGCGACGATCTCACCGCGGACCGGGGTAGCCTGCGCCGGGTCCTTGGTCCGCACCCCCTCCGGAGCGCCGTCGTCCTTCATGCCCTTCATCTCGCCCTTGAAGATGCGCAGCGAGCGCCCGAGCGAGCGGGATGCCTCAGGCAGCTTCTTGTAGCCGAACAGCAGCAGGACGGCCAGGATGATCAGGCCGATCTCCATCGCGCCGAGATTCACTGGTCCTCCAGAAGTCGATTCTCCGGTGATGCTACGCCCGCGGGCGCGCTCGGCCGGGACCTCAGCCGTCGGAGGCGGTCCTGTCCTGCGCGCGGGCGGCGGTGCGCTGGAACTCCTCGAGCACCGGGCGGACGTCGCGGTCGAAGGCGGCCACCTCGCGGGCGAGCCGCGCCCGGGCACCGAGGACGCCGTAGGCCAGCACGCCCAGCACGACGAGGGCGAGCACCACGACGACGAGCGACACCACCAGCACGAGCACGGCCCGACCCTAGCCGCTGCCCTCGGCGCCGGGCCCGGTGTCGATGCCGTAGCGGGCGAGCGCGGCCCGCGCGTCCGAGGCGATCTGCGCCGCCAGCTCGGCCGGCTCGTCGACGGTGGCGCTGCCGCCGAGCGAGGCCACCAGCCGGCGCGCCCAGGCGAGGTCGGCCGTGCGCAGGGTCACCGCCAGGCCGCCGGGCGGGTCGTCGACCGGCGTGGCCGAGTCCACCGGGTAGTAGTCGGCCACCCAGCGTGCGCTGCGGTCCAGCCGCAGCCGGACGGCGGGCGAGCCCGGCTCGGGCTGGTAGATCCCGTTCTCGACGTCGCGGCTGTGCGCCTGCGGCGGCGGGGCGGCGGCCTCGTCGAGCACCGCGACGTCGTCGACGCGGTCGAGGCGGAACAGCCGGACGCCCTCGACCCGGCGGCACCACGCCTCCAGGTACCAGCGGCCGTCGACCAGGAGCAGCTGCATGGGGTCGACGGTGCGCTCGGTCCGCTCGTCCCGCGTGGGCACGTAGTAGTGCAGGTGCAGCGCCCGCCCGCGCTGCAGGGCGTCGCGCACGATCGCCAGCGTCTCCTCGTGGGCGTCGACGCTGACCGCCACCGGCGTCACCTCGGCGGCGTGCCCGGCGGCGGCCGACACCTTGGCCAGCGCGGTGCTGACCGCCTCGCGCTCCACCAGGCCGGGCAGCTCCAGCAGGGTCTTCAGCGCGACGACCAGGGCGACCGCCTCGTCGGTGGTGAGCCGCAGCGGCCGCACCATGCCGGCGGTGAAGGTGACCCGGACGCGGTCCCCCTCGAAGGAGAGGTCGATGAGGTCGCCGGGCCCGTGCCCGGGCAGCCCGCACACCCACAGCAGCTCGAGGTCCTTGCGCAGCTGGCGTTCCGGCACGCCGAAGTCGCGGGCCGCCTCGGCCATCTCGACGCCCTCGGGGCGGGCGGTCAGGTACGGGACGAGCGCCAGCAGGCGGGTCATCCGGTCGGTGGTGCCGGCGGACGTCACGCGCTCTCCCCCATCGCGGCCAGCCGGGTCAGCCGGTCTACGACGGCGTCGCGGACCTCTGCCGGCGCCTCGACCACGACGTCGGCCCCGTGGCTGGCCAGCCGGTCGGCCAGCGCCCAGGGCTCGGTCGTGCGCAGCTCCAGCCGGTCCTCCTGCCCGTCCTCCGTCGGCCCGAGGGAGGTGGCCCAGCGGCGCAGCCCGATGGCGGTGCCGGGGCGGGCACGGACGACGACGACGTGCTCCTGGCGCCCGAACTGACCGGCCACCATCGCGGCCAGATCGAGGTCGGCCGGTGGTTCGAACGCCCCGGCCGGGCCGGTGACCTCGGGCGTGCCCACCACCCGGGACAGCCGGAAGACGCGGGGCTGCTGCCGGTCGAGGTCCAGGCCGCCGAGGTACCAGCGGCCGTGCCAGGCCACGACGCCCCAGGCCTGGACGTGCCGGCGGGTGGGCGCGTCCTCGTCGGGGCGCTGGTAGTCGAACTCGACCACCCGGCGGTCGCGGGCCGCGGCGTAGCAGGGGTCGAAGGCCGGCTCCCCGGCGTCGAGGCGGGGCTGCAGCGGGATGCCGCGCGAGGAGTCGACGGCGACGCCGGCGGCCTTGAGCTTCACCAGGGCGCTGTGCGCGGGGCCGGCGAGCTGCGCGGACTCCCACAGCCGCAGGGCGAGGCCGACGGCGGCCGCCTCCTCCCCGCTGAGCTGGATCTCGGGCAGCTCGTAGTCGGCCCGCGCGATGCGGTAGCCGTCCTCGGTGTCGAACACGCTGGTGCGGCCGGTCTCCAGCGGCACGCCCATCTCGCGGAGCTCGGCCTTGTCGCGCTCGAACATCCGCTTGAAGGCCTCGTCGGCGCGGTCGGTCCCGTCGTCGGCCTCGTAGCCGGGAACCGTCGAGCGGATCCGGGCGGCGGTCACGTACTGCCGGGTGCTCAGCAGCGCGATGACCAGGTTCACCAGTCGCTCCGCCCGCTTGGCCGCCATGCGGTCCAGGCTATCGGTGCGCGGCCGACCGGCCCCCGCCCGGGACGCTGGCTAGCCTGCGCGTATGAGCTCTGCGCCCCCGTCCCGGATCCGCTGGCGGCGCGGGGAGGTGACGGCGGTGGGTCGCGCCTGGCGCGACGCGCTGGAGCTCACGGTGGCGGTGCCCGACGACGGCGACGTGCGGTCGCTGGCCTACCCCTCCCTGGTCGGGGTCCCGCAGGTGGGCGACACCGTGCTGCTCAACACCACGGCCTGGGCGCAGAACCTCGGCACCGGCGGCTACGCGCTCGTGGTCGCCGTCCCCGACCGGTTGCCCGACGACCCGGCCGGCCCGGGGCACCTGGTCAAGGCCCGCTACACGCCGCTGCAGGTCAGCGTGCAGGGCGTGGACGAGCAGGACACCGAGCACCACGCCACCCTCGCGGAGGCCGACTCGCTGGAGGGCATGCCGGTGGTCGTGGCCGACCTGCACTCCGCGCTGCCCGCCGTCCTCATCGGGGCGCTGGCCACCGACCCCGATCTGAAGGTCGCCTACCTCATGACCGACGGCGGCGCGCTGGCCGCCGGGTTCTCCCGCACGATCGACACGCTGAAGCGGTCCCTGGCCGGCGTGATCACGGTGGGCCAGGCCTTCGGCGGGGACCTCGAGGCGGTCACCGTGCACACCGGGCTGCTGGCCGCCAGGCACGTGCTGGGCGCCGATCTCGCGATCGTCACGCAGGGCCCCGGGAACCTGGGCACCGGTACGCCGTGGGGTTTCTCCGGCGTCGCCGCCGGAGAGGCCTGCAATGCGGTGAGCGTGCTGGGCGGGGTGCCCGTGGGTGCGCTGCGCATCTCGGACGCCGATCCGCGGCCGCGTCACCGGGGGGTGTCCCACCACTCGCTGACGGCGTTCGGCCGGGTCGCGCTGGGCGGCGTGACGCTGGTGGCCCCGCGCGGCCTGGGCTCGGAGCTCGGCGCGCAGGTGGACGAGGACCTCGCCGGCCAGCCGGAGCGCAACCCGGTGGTGTGGGTGGACACCGACGGGCTGGACGCCGCGCTGGGCCTCTCCCCCGTCCCGCTGCGGACGATGGGCCGGGGCTACGAGGAGGAGCGCGCCTACTTCCTGGCCGCCGCCGCGGCCGGCCGCTACGCGGCGCTGGCGGTGCCGGTGGCCGAGGAGCAGGCAGCCGAGTGAGCCGTGCTCACCCCTCCCGGCGCGGAACCGGCTCGGCGGCCAGGCCCTCGGCGTAGCGGGCGAACTCCAGGGTGCGGGCGACGCTGCCCGGGCGGGGTGGCGCGTCCCACTGCAGCGGCCGGTCCTCGAGCACCTGGGTGAGCAGCGGCTCCCACTGCGGGTCCAGCGACTCCCGCCCCCACAGCAGCGCCGCGCGCTTGGAGGTCACCTCGCCGGTGGCCAAGGTCTGCAGCATCCGGCAGTAGGTGGCGACGGCGTACCGCTGCGCCCAGGCGATGTCGAACGACGTCCAGGTCCGGAGCTCGTCGAGGAACCGCGGGATCTCCGCGCGCATGCGAGCGCGCAGGACGTCGCCCGGCACCTCGTCGACGAGGCTGCGGGCCTCGGGCCCGACCAGCGTGATGCCCCGCTCGCGGAGGATCCAGCGGACGACCTCGGTGTTGCAGTGCGTCGACCACTGCATCTCCCGGTGCCCGCGGTCGACGTAGAGCCAGGGCCGGCCGATGCTCGTGAGGCTGCGCAGCTCGTCCACGTCCGGATAGGAGCCCTCGACCTCGGTGGCCCAGTGGCCGGAGCGGGTCGGGAGCTCGTCGTGCAGCAGGCGCAGCGCGGCCTCCTGGTCGGCCGTGATCGGCCCGCGGACGGGGACGAGGAAGTCGCAGTCGCTGTCCAGGTCGAGATCGCCCAGGGCGGCCGACCCCTGCAGGTAGGCCCCGACGAAGGTGTCGCCCAGGATGTCGCGGGCGCGCTCGACCAGTTCGACCACGAGCGCGTCGAGCTCGGGGAACGGCGTGGGGTGCGGCTCGACGGGGCCTCTCGGATCGCCCGGGGTCATCGGCGGAAGCCGCCCTCGGCGTCGATGGTCTGGCCGGTGACCGATCGGGCGTCGGGGCCGGTGAGCCAGGCGACGACGGCGGCCGCCTCGTCCGGGGTGCCCCAGCGTCCTCGAGGAAGGGCATGCGTCAGCCGCTCCGTCAGCTCAGGGGTCGCCCAGCCGGTGTCGGTGGGCCCGGGGTTCAGGCAGTTGACCGTGATGTCGCGATCGGCCAGCTCGTCGGCCAGGGTCGCGGTGATCTGCTGCACCGCCCCCTTGCTCAGCGCGTAGGCGACCTCCCCCGGCATGGGGCCGCGGTGCTGGCCGGAGGTGAACAGCACGACCGCGCCCGGACCGGCTGCCGGCTCGTACTGCGCCGCGAAGGCCTGGGTGAGCAGGACCGCCGCCCGGGCGTTGACGGCGAACGAGCGGTCCAGCTCGGCGGCGGTGACCTCGGCCAGCCCCGCCGCGGAGCTGCGCGCGTGGTTGACCACGAGGGTGGTGAGCGGGCCGAGGGCGTCGCGGGCGCTGTCGATCAGCGCGCGGGGTGCGTCCGGGTCGGCGAGGTCGACCTCGAAGGACGGCGGCCGGCCGAGCTCGTCCAGCACGGCGTCGGCGTCGTCGGCGCCCCAGGACTGCTCGGCGTCGTGCGGGGACCAGGAGCCGACGGCGACGCGGTCGCCGCGTGCGGCCAGCCGGGTCGCGACGGCGAAGCCGATGCCGGAACGGCGGCTGACTCCGGTGACGAGGACGGTGCGGGTCACACGGTCACCCTGCCGTGGGCGGCAAGCGCATTTCCTCTGTCACATGCTGGCGATGAGCTTGTCGACCCTGTCGTCGACGGCCTTGAACGGGTCCTTGCACAGCACCGTGCGCTGGGCCTGGTCGTTGAGCTTGAGGTGCACCCAGTCGACGGTGAAGTCGCGCCGCTTCTCCTGGGCCTTGCGGATGAACTCGCCACGCAACCGGGCGCGGGTCGTCTGTGGCGGCACGTTCTTCGCCTCGAAGATCCGCGGCTCGTGCGCCACGCGCTCGACCTGACCGGCGCGTTCGAGCAGGTAGTACAGGCCACGGGTGCGGCTGATGTCGTGGTAGGCGAGGTCCATCTGGGCGATCCGCGGGGAGGACAGCGGCAGGTCGCGCTTGGCCTGGTACCGCTGGAGCAGGCTGAACTTGATCGCCCAGTCGATCTCGCGGTCGATGAGGCTGAGGTCCTCGCTGTCCACGGCCTTGAGCACCCGGCCCCACAGCTCCAGCATCTGCCGGTGCACCGGGGAGACGCCCTCGCGGTCGGCGAACTCCAGGGCGCGGTCGTGGTACTCGGACTGGATCTCCAGCGCCGACATCTCCTTGCCGCCGGCGAGGCGGACCTTTCGCCGTCCGGTCATGTCGTGGCTGATCTCGCGGATCGCCCGGATCGGGTTCTCCAGCGTCATGTCGCGGATGGGGACGCCGGCTTCGATCATCTGCAGCACGAGGTCGGTCATCGTGACCTTGAGCAGCGTCGTCGTCTCGCTCATGTTGGAGTCGCCGACGATGACGTGCAGACGGCGGTAGCGCTCGGCGTCGGCGTGCGGCTCGTCGCGGGTGTTGATGATCGGCCGGCTCCGCGTGGTGGCCGAGGAGACGCCTTCCCAGATGTGCTCGGCGCGCTGGCTGACGCAGTAGATGGCGCCGCGCGGGGTCTGCAGGACCTTGCCGGCGCCCACGACGATCTGGCGGCTCACGAGGAACGGGATCAGCACGTCGGCGAGCCGGCTGAACTCGCCGTGCCGGCCGACCAGGTAGTTCTCGTGGCAGCCGTAGCTGTTGCCGGCGGAGTCGGTGTTGTTCTTGAACAGGTAGATGTCGCCGACGACGCCCTCCTCGGCCAGGCGCTGCTCGGCGTCCACGAGCAGGCCCTCGAGGATGCGCTCGCCGGCCTTGTCGTGGACGACGAGCTCGGTGAGGTCGTCGCACTCGGCGGTGGCGTACTCGGGGTGGCTGCCGACGTCGAGGTACAGGCGCGAGCCGTTGCGCAGGAAGACGTTGGAGCTGCGGCCCCACGACACGACGCGGCGGAACAGGTAGCGGGCGACCTCGTCCGGCGACAGGCGCCGCTGCCCCTTGAAGGTGCACGTGACGCCGTACTCGGTCTCGATGCCGAAGATCCGTCGGTCCACGATCCGAGCCTAGGCGCCGGGAGCAACCGGCGACGGTTCCACGCGCACGTGGAGAGCCGTCAGCCCTCGCCGCCGTCCTCGGCGTGCTCGGTGTCGTACTCCGCCCCGCCGGCGGTGTCCGGGTTGGCCGGGTCCCCCAACCCGGCCGGGGTGCCGGGTTCGGGAACGGACGGGGCGTGGGCCGCCGTGGGTGGCGTCTGGTCCTCCGCCGCGTCGGGGGCCTGCTCGTCGCCCAGCAGCGACCGGAGCGCGGCGCCGGTGATGCGGCGGAAGGCCCGCTTCGGGCGGCGCCGGTCGAGGACGGCGACCTCCAGCTGGGCGGCGGTGAGCTGCGTGGGCCCGCCGTTGCCGGCGCCGGCGGTGGCCGGGCTGACCGCGGACAGTGCCCGGACCCCGACCAGCAGGGCGTCAGCCAGGCCCATGCCCGGCAGGAAGTGCTCGCGCAGGTGGGAGGTGACCGCGTCGGCCTGCCCGCCCATGACCACGAAGTCGGGTTCGTCGACGACCGAACCGTCGAAGGTGAGCCGGTAGAGCTGGTCGGTCTCGGGGCGGTCGCCGACCTCGGCGATGCAGAGCTCCACCTCGTAGGGCTTCATCTGCTCGGTGAAGATGGCGCCGAGGGTCTGCGCGTAGGCGTTGGCGATGACCCGGCCGGTGACGTCGCGGCGGTTGTAGGAGTAGCCGCGGACGTCGGCCAGCCGCACGCCGGCCACCCGGAGGCTCTCGAACTCGCTGTAGCGCCCGACGGCGGCGAAGCCGATCCGGTCGTAGATCTCGCCGACCTTGTGCAGGGTCGAGCTCGGGTTCTCGGCGATGAAGAGGACGCCGTCGGCGTAGGTGAGGACGGCGACGCTGCGGCCGCGGGAGATGCCCTTGCGGGCGTACTCCGAGCGGTCGCGCATGACCTGCTCGGCGGAGGCGTAGTACGGCAGGGTCATGGCGCTCAGGCCTCCCGGTCGACGTTGCGGCGGTCGGCCTCGGCCCGCTCGGTGACGATGGTGTCGCTGATCGCGGCCACCTCGGCGTCGGTGAGCCGGACGGCGCCCTCGGCGTCGACCCGGTAGACGATCGGGTAGAGCCGGCGCACCGGGTCGGGACCGCCGGTCGCGGAGTCGTCGTCGGCGGCGTCGTAGAGCGCCTCGACCACGGTGCGCGTCGCGGCCTCGGCGTCCAGCGCGCTGCGCCATGTCTTCTTCAGCGAGCTCTTGGCGAACAGAGAGCCCGAGCCCACGGCGGCGTAGCCGCGCTCTTCGTAGTTCCCGCCGGTGACGTCGTAGCTGAAGATGCGGCCGGGGCTCGCGCCCTCGGCGGCGTCGAGGTCGAAGCCGGCGAACAGCGGGACGACGGCGAGGCCCTGGAGGGCCGCGCCGAGGTTGCCGCGGATCATCTGGGCCAGGCGGTTGGCCTTGCCGTCGAGGGACATCGTGAGGCCCTCGATCTTCTCGTAGTGCTCGAGTTCGACCTGGTAGAGCTTGACCATCTCGATGGCGATGCCGGCCGCACCCGCGATGCCGATGACGCTGTAGGAGTCGGCCGGGTAGACCTTCTCGATGTCGCGGCTGGAGATGAGGTTGCCCATGGTGGCGCGGCGGTCGCCGCCCATGAGGACGCCGCCGTCGTAGGTGACCGCGACGATCGTCGTGCCGTGCGGGGCGAGCTCTCCCACGGGCATGGTCGGGATCGGGCGGCGGCCGGGCAGGAGATCAGGCGCCGTGGAGGACAGGAAATCGGTGAACGAGGAGCCCACCCGGTCCAGGTAGGCGGGCGGGAACCCGCTCCGGCCAGACTCGTTCACCCATCCACCTCTCCCGCCTGCTCGCGCCGGCGTGACCCGCTGTTCCGCCCGGTGCTTCGCGTGCTGGTGCCGCGCGCTCCTGGACGTCGCTGCGACCCTACCGGCGGCTCCCCCGGCCGGCTGGCCGCCTCAGCCTCGATGGCCGCCTGCCTCACGACATCGTTCGCGTGCTCCTGTCGGTGGCCTTCGATGTAGAGGGCGGCGACGCGAAGCAGGTACGGCTCGTCGCGGAACAGCCCGAGACCGTGGTTGCATCGCTGGCATAGCAAGAGCCGCGTCCGACCGGTCGAATGATCGTGATCGAGGTGCTCCGGGTCGGGTGTGCCGCAGATCCCGCAAACGTTGCCCTGATCGGCACGCAATTGCTCGACGTCTGCCTTGGTCAAGCCGTAGCGACGAAGCCAGTAGGCATCCTTGCTGAGACGGTTGTGGCACGCCTTGCAGCGCGTTCCGAAGCCGGACGGCAGGGCGGCGTTCCTGATGTAGTCCGCATGAGCCACCGCCTGCTGACGCGTCGGGCACCATCGGAAACCCTGAGGCACCCACGACAGGTCCCGGACCTCCTTGCCCAACGAGCGGCGCTGGCGGCGGTACCAGTCGTTGTTCCGAGCACGGTTACAGGCGAGGCAGTAGAACGAGAGGCCGTCCGGCAGCGTCTTGTTACGCCCGAAGTCGGAGTGCGGAAGGTGCCTCCCACAGTCTGGGCAGCGCTTCGTCATCACGCAAAGCGGTCAGGCGGTCACTCTCCGCCCTTCTGTACGAATTGACGCACAAAATCTTCGCTGTTCTCCTCTAGGACCTCGTCGATCTCGTCGAGGATTGCGTCGAAGTCCTCGGTCACTTCCTTGTGGCGTTCGGCGACCTCGGTGTCGACCGAGGCCTCGACCTCGTCGGTCTCCTCGCGCGAGCGCGTCGCCTTCTGCTGCCCGCCGGTGTCCCTGGTGGCCATGCTGCCCTCCGGTCCTTCAGGTGACTGCTACTGCCCGCAAGCTACCCGTCAGGACTGACAGTTGGCGGTCCGCGAACGGGCGCACGGTCACGATCCGGTGATGGTGTCGACCAGCTTCTGCGCCGTGGGCGAGGCGTCGAACAGGTCACCGACGTGCTCGCGGGTCCCGCGCAGCGGCTCCATCGTCGGGATGCGCACGAGGTTCTCCCGGCCCAGGTCGAACACCACCGAGTCCCAGGACGCCGCCGCGACCTGCGCCGGGTACCGCCGCAGGCACTCCCCGCGGAAGAACGCCCGGGTGTCCTCGGGCGCGTGCACCGTCGCCCGCTCCACCTCGTCCTCGGTGAGCAGCCGCTGCATCGAGCCCCGGGCGACCAGCCGGTTGTACAGACCCTTGTCCGGCCGCACGTCCGAGTACTGCAGGTCGACCAACTTCAGCCGCGAGTCGCCCCAGTCCGCGCCGTCTCGCGTGCGGTACCCCTCGAGCAGCCGCAGCTTGGCCGGCCAGTCCAGGCGGTCGGCGCAGCGCATGGGGTCGACGGCGAGGTCCTCGAGCACCTCCGCCCAGCGGCGCAGCACGTCGTCGGTCTGCTCGTCGCCGTCGCCCTGCTGCGCTACGAACTTCTGCGCCTGCTCCAGGTAGCCCTCCTGGATCTCGAGCCCGGTCATCCGGCGTCCGTCCCGCAGGCGCACCGTCTGGGTCAGCGAGGGGTCGTGGCTGATCGCCTGCAGCGCCTCGACCGGCTCGTCCAGCGCGAGGTCGTGGGACAGGGCGCGCGCCTCGATCATGGCGAGCACGATCGACGTCGTCCCGACCTTGAGGTAGGTCGCGAGCTCAGCCATGTTGGCGTCGCCGATGATGACGTGCAGCCGCCGGTACTTGTCGGGGTCGGCGTGGGGCTCGTCGCGGGTGTTGATGATCGGCCGCTTGAGCGTCGTCTCCAATCCGACCTCGACCTCGAAGAAGTCGGCGCGCTGGGAGATCTGGAAGCCGGCCGTGCGGCTCTCCGTACCGATCCCCACCCGGCCCGCGCCGGCGAACACCTGGCGGGTGACGAAGAACGGGATCAGCCCGCGGATGATGTCGATGAACGGCGTCCTGCGGTCCATCAGGTAGTTCTCGTGGGCGCCGTACGAGGCGCCCTTGCCGTCGGTGTTGTTCTTGTACAGCTGGATCGGCGGGGTGCCGGGGATCTGCGCGGCCCGCCGGGTGGCCTCGGCCACCACCCGCTCCCCCGCCTTGTCCCAGAGGACGACGTCGCGCGGGTTGGTCACCTCGGGCGTGGAGTACTCGGGGTGCGCATGGTCGACGTACAGCCGGGCGCCGTTGGTCAGGATGACGTTGGCCATCCCGGTGTCCTCGTCGAGGTCGTTGTGGTCCAGCGCCTGCGCCGGGGTGAGGTCGAACCCGCGCGCGTCCCGCAGCGGCGACTCCTCCTCGAAGTCCCACCGCGGACGCCGACGTGTCGGCGCATCCGCCACGGCCCACGCGTTGACGATCTGGCTGGACAGCGTCGTGGGATTGGCCGTCGGCTGCCCCGGCACCGAGATGCCGTACTCGACCTCGGTGCCCATGATCCGCCGGACGCTCATGACCCAACCCTAGGCGGCTCGCGGGAGGACGGCCGGGACGCCGCTGACGCCGTCCTCCCTCGCCGTGCTGCTACCTCCCTCACCGCCGACGGTGAGGGAGGTAGCGCGACGATCAGGGAACCTGATCGTCGCCGAAGGCGGGTGGCTAGAGGTACTGGCCGGTGTTCGTGGCCGTGTCGATCGCGCGGCCGGACTCGTTGCCCTTGCCGCTGATCAGCGTGCGGATGTAGACGATCCGCTCGCCCTTCTTGCCCGAGATCCGCGCCCAGTCGTCGGGGTTGGTCGTGTTGGGCAGGTCCTCGTTCTCCTTGAACTCGTCCACGCACGCCTGCATCAGGTGGCCGACCCGCAGGCCGCCGTTGCCCGTCTCCAGGCTCTCCTTGATCGCCATCTTCTTGGCGCGGTCGACGATGTTCTGCAGCATGGCGCCGGAGTTGAAGTCCTTGAAGTAGAGGACCTCCTTGTCACCGTTGGCGTAGGTGACCTCGAGGAACCGGTTCTCCTCGACCTCGGTGTACATCCGCTCGACGGTGCGCTGGATCATCCCGGCGATCGTCGCCTCGCGGCTGCCTCCGTGCTCGGCCAGGTCGTCGGGGTGCAGCGGCAGGTCGGGTGTCAGGTACTTGCTGAAGATGTCGCGCGCCGCCTCGGCGTCCGGCCGCTCGATCTTGATCTTCACGTCGAGCCGGCCCGGCCGGAGGATCGCCGGGTCGATCATGTCCTCGCGGTTGGAGGCGCCGATGACGATGACGTTCTCCAGGCCCTCGACGCCGTCGATCTCGCTGAGCAGCTGCGGCACGATCGTCGACTCGACGTCGGACGAGACTCCGGAGCCGCGGGTGCGGAAGATCGAGTCCATCTCGTCGAAGAAGACGATGACCGGCGTGCCCTCGCTGGCCTTCTCCCGCGCCCGCTGGAACACCAGCCGGATGTGCCGCTCGGTCTCGCCGACGTACTTGTTGAGCAGCTCGGGGCCCTTGATGTTGAGGAAGTAGGACTTGCCCTGCCCCTCCCCCTTGAGCGCCGACACCTTCTTGGCCAGGGAGTTGGCGACCGCCTTGGCGATCAGCGTCTTGCCGCAGCCGGGCGGGCCGTACAGCAGGATCCCCTTCGGCGGGCGGAGCTGGTACTCGCGGAACAGGTCCGCGTGCAGGAACGGCAGCTCGACGGCGTCCCGGATCTGCTCGATCTGGCGCGCCAGACCGCCGATGTCCGAGTAGTCGATGTCCGGGACCTCTTCGAGGACGAGCTCCTCGACCTCGCTCTTCGGGATCCGCTCGTAGACGTAGCCCGACCGCGACTCGAGCAGCAGGGAATCACCCGCGCGCAGCGGCTGGTCGGACAGCGAGTCGGCGAGGTAGACCACGCGCTCCTCGTCGGTGTGCCCGATGACCAGGGCGCGCGAGGTGACGCCGTCGATCGGCTCGAGCAGCTCCTTGAGCATGACGACGTCGCCGGCCCGCTCGAAGCCGCGCGCCTCGACGACGTTCATGGCCTCGTTGAGCATGACCTCCTGGCCGGGGCGCAGGTCGTCTCCCTCGACGTTCGGGGAGAGGGTCACCCGCAGCTTGCGGCCGCCGGTGAAGACGTCCACCGACCCGTCCTCGTGCCGCTCCAGGAAGATGCCGTAGCCGGACGGAGGCTGCCCCAGCCGGTCGACCTCCTCCTTGAGCGTGACCAGCTGCTCGCGTGCGTCCCGCAGCGTCGAGGACAGCTTGTCGTTGCGCTCGGAGAGGAACGCGACCCGGCCCTCCGCCTCGGCGATGCGGTCCTCCAGGGCCCGCGACTGGCGCGGGCTGTCGGCCACCTTGCGGCGCAGCAGGCTGATTTCTTCCTCGAGGTAGGAGATCTGGGTCAGGAGGGCGGCGACGTCGCGTTCACGCCGTGCCGTCGTCTCGTCGGAACTCTCGATCGGGCCGGGGCCCATCGCGCACCTCCGCACATCGGGGAGCCAGGAGCCAAATCTATACACGCGGACCGACGCCGCGCTCCGGCCTCGTCCGGCGTGGCGACGTGCTGGATCGGCCCCCGACCAGGGCCCCGCCCTGAGCCTGCGAAGGGTGGGGAGGACGGGGCTCCTTCTTCAGTGCTTCTGCGCCCGCCTCTGGCGCATCGGTGCGACCGCGCCCTCGGCGAGCCGGCGCGCGGTCACGAGGAATGCGGTGTGCGCCACCATGCGGTGCTCCGGGCGGACGGCCAGGCCCACCGCGTGCCACGGCCGCAGCAGCGTCTCCCAGGCGTGCGGCTCCGTCCACAGGCCCTGGGCCCGCAGCGCCTCGACGTAGGTGGACAGCTGCGTCGTCGTCGCCACGTAGCCCACCAGCACTCCACCGGGCCGCAGGGCCGCGGCCACCGTGGGCAGCACCGCCCAGGGCTCGAGCATGTCGAGGACGACGCGGTCGACGACCTCCTCGGCGGGGTGGTCGGCCAGGTCGCCCAGGCGCAGGCTCCAGTTGTCCGGCACCTCGCCGAAGAAGGCGGCCACGTTGCCCCGGGCGACGTCGGCGAAGTCCTCCCTGCGCTCGTAGCTGGTCAGCGACCCCGTCGAGCCGACCGCCCGGAGCAGCGAGCAGCTGAGCGCGCCGGAGCCGGCACCGGCCTCCAGCACCCGCATCCCCGGACCGACGTCGCCGAAGCCGACGATCTGCGCCGCGTCCTTGGGGTAGATGACCTGCGCGCCGCGCGGCATGGAGAGCACGAAGTCGGCCAGCAGCGGGCGGAACGCCAGGTAGCCGGTGTTCGCCGTCGAGTGGACGACCGATCCCTCCGGGGCGCCGATGAGGTGGTCGTGCTCGATCGCGCCGCGGTGGGTGTGGAACTGCTTGCCCGGCTCCAGGACGACGGTGTGCATCCGGCCCTTGGGATCGGTCAGCTGCACCCGGTCACCGGCGACGAAGGCACCCTCCGCATGCGCCGGCTCGGCGCTCGGCTCGGCGGGCGCGTTGCGTTCGGTCTCGGGCTGGGTCTCCACGGGCGACGAGACTACGGACGGTGCCGGTGTGACCCGTGTCCCCAGTGCGGCGCGGGCACTCGGAAGTGTCGGTGCCCCGACCTAGCCTCGGACCCATGACGGTGACGGTCGAGACGAACCCGACGCCCGCGCAGGCCTCCGAGCCGGTGGCGGACGCCGCGGCCGAGGCCGCCCAGGCACCGCGGCGGCCCTCGCTCTCCCCTAGCCGCGCGGCCGATTTCAAGACCTGCCCGCTGCTCTACCGGTTCCGCACGATCGACCGGCTGCCCGAGCGCAAGAGCCTGGCCGCCGTGCGGGGCACCCTCGTGCACTCGGTGCTCGAGAAGCTGTACGACCTCCCGGCGGCCGGCCGCACGGTCGCCGCCGCCCAGGAGCTCATCGAGCCGGCCTGGGCCGAGCTGCGCGACGAGCCGGGCATCGCCGAGCTGTTCGAGGTGGCCCAGGAGGACGGCGCCGAGTCCGACGCCAACGCCCCCGAGTCGCTGGAGGCGTGGCTGGCCTCGGCAGGGAAGCTGGTCGAGAAGTACTTCACGCTGGAGGACCCGACCCGGATCGAGCCCGAGGGTCGCGAGCAGCTGGTCGAGGTGACGCTGCCCGACGGGTTGCTGCTGCGCGGGTTCGTCGACCGGGTCGACGTCGCGCCCACGGGCGCCATCCGCGTCGTCGACTACAAGACCGGCTCGATGCCCCGCGAGGCGTTCGAGGCCAAGGCGCTGTTCCAGATGAAGTTCTACGCGCTCGTGCTCTGGCGCACCCGCGGCGTCGTCGCCGCGCAGCTCAAGCTGATCTACCTGGGCGACGGCGACGTGCTGACCTACGCCCCCGACGAGCAGGAGCTCGTCCGCTTCGAGCGCACCCTGCTCGCCATCTGGGCGGCCATCGAGCGCGCGGTCAGCACCGGGGACTTCCGCCCGAACAAGACGCGACTGTGCGGCTGGTGCGACCACCAGGCGGTCTGCCCGGAGTTCGGGGGCACTCCCCCGCCGTTCCCGGCCGAGGCCGCCGCGGCGGCGGGCTGGCAGACGCTCCCGCTCGTCGAGCGCGACTGAGCGGCGCCGTGGCTCCGTCGGTACGCGCGGCGGTCGCCGCGGATCTCGCCGCGGTGCTGTGCCTGTACCGGCAGCTCTACACCGAGCGCGAGCTCGCGGAGACGAGCCGGGTGCGGGCGGCGTGGGCCGCGACGCTCACGACGCCGGGACGTCTGGTGCTGGTCGCCGAGACGTCCGCCCGCCTTATCGGCACCGTCGACCTGACCGTCCTGAGCAACGTCGCCCGCGGCGGTGACCCGTACCTGCTCGTCGAGAACGTCGTCGTCGACGAGTGGCACCGGCGTTCGGGAGTGGGGGCGCTGCTCCTCGACGCCGCACGCCGGCACGGCCGGGAGAACGGGTGCTACAAGCTCCAGCTCAGCGCCGAGGAGTACATCGGGCTCTTCGGCGCGATCGAACACGTCCACACGGACGACCGCGAGCTGATCGAGCGGCACCTCGCGCCCCTGCCGGGGCCGGTCCTCGACCTGGGGTGCGGGCCGGGCCAGCTGACCGGGTACCTGCACTCCCTGGGGGTGGAGGTCACCGGGATCGATCCGGTGCCCGAGTTCATCGAGCACGCGCGGGCCACCCACCCCGGTGCCCGCTTCGAGGTGGGCTCGATGTTGGAGCTGGACCGGCCGGCGGGCTCGATCGCCGGGATCCTGGCCTGGTTCTCCCTCATCCACCTCGAGCCCGCCCTGGTGGACGACGTACTGGCCACCATCCGTCGGGTGATGAGGCCGGGCGGCGTTCTCGTGGCGGGCTTCTTCGACGGGGCCGCCGTCGAGCCGTTCGCCCACAAGGTGATCACGGCGCACCGGTGGCCGATCGACGAGATGGCGCGGCGGCTCGTGCTGGCCGGCTTCGTCGTGACCGAGCGCCTGCAGCGCGCACGGGCAGGCGAGAGCCGGTCCTCCGCCGCCGTCGTCGCAACAGCCGTCTAGGACCGCCAGTGTGCGCGCACCGGGCCGTCCGGCCGCGGCCGTCAGGGAGCGGAGTACTCCACGTGGCGGGCGGCCAGCACGTCGGCGAGCTCGGGCACGCCTATCCCGGCCAGGGTGTCCACATGCGTGAGCCCGTTCGCGGGCGGGACCGGCTGGAGGCCGGCGACGCCCAGCACCGCCGCCCCCGCGGCCAGGCCGGCCGTGACGCCGACCAGCGAGTCCTCGATCACCACGCTGTCCTCCGGCCGGACGCCGAGCGCGGCCATCGCCTGGAGATAGGGCGCCGGGTCGGGCTTGCGCGCCGGCACCTCGTCACCGCAGACGGTGGTGTCGAACGGGTCGTCGCCGAGGTCCGCGATCATCCGTGCCAGCACGATGTCGGTGAGCCGGCGCGGCGTCGTCGTCACCAGGGCGCTGCGCAGGCCCGCCGCGCGGACCGCCGCCACGAGCTCGCGGGCGCCCGGCCGCCACGGGATGCCGCCGCCCATCAGCTCGGCCACCCGCTCCTCCACCCAGCGAGCGTCGGCCAGCGCCTGCTGCTCGCTGCGGACCACGCCGAGGTCGGCGTGCAGCACGCCGATGGCCCGCTGCATGCTCGTGCCCACCGTGGACGCCCGCGCCTCGGCGGACATCCGCCCACCGAGCGCGGCGGCCAGCTCGAACAGCGCCTCGCTCCAGTACTCCTCGGTCTGGACCAGCGTCCCGTCCATGTCGAAGAGGACACTCCGCAGCCGACTGGAACGGCCCCGGTGCAGGGACCCGCCCCGAGCCTGCGAGGGGTGGGGGGCAGCGGGGTCCTTCACTCGTCCTCGGTGCGGTAGCCGAGGTTGGGCGAGAGCCACTTCTCGGCCTCGTCGACCGTCCAGCCCTTGCGGCGGGCGTAGTCCTCGACCTGGTCGCGCCCGATCCGGCCGAGCACGAAGTAGCGCGACTCCGGGTGCGAGAAGTACAGCCCGCTGACCGCTGCGCCCGGCCACATGGCCATGCTGTCGGTCAACTGGATGCCGGTGGTGTTCTCGACGTCGAGCAACGACCAGATCGTCGCCTTCTCGGTGTGCTCCGGGCAGGCCGGGTAGCCGGGCGCCGGGCGGATGCCGTGGTACTTCTCGCCGATCAGCTCGTCGTTGTCGAGGTGCTCGTCGGGCGCGTAGCCCCAGAACTCCTTGCGCACCCGCTCGTGCAGCCGCTCGGCGAACGCCTCCGCCAGCCGGTCGGCCAGCGCCTCGAGCATGATCGCGTTGTAGTCGTCGTTCGCCTTCTTGAACGCCATGACCCGCTCCTGCGAGCCGAGCCCCGCGGTGACGGCGAACGCTCCGACGTAGTCGTCCAGCCCGGTCTCCTTCGGCGCGACGAAGTCGGCCAGCGACTTGCGCGCGGCGCCGTCCCGGCCCTCGCCCTGCTGGCGCAGCTGGTGCAGGGTCGTGAGCACGGTGCTCCGCGTCTCGTCGGTGTAGACCTCGATGTCCTCGCCGTCCACCCGGTTGGCCGGGAAGAGCCCGATCACCCCGTTGGCCTGCAGCCAGCGCTCCTCGACGATCTGGTCGAGCATCGCCTGGGCCTCGTCGTACAGGCGGCGCGCGGCCTCGCCGGTCGACGGGTTGTTGAGGATGTCCGGGAACCGCCCGCGCATCTCCCACGCGTTGAAGAACGGCTGCCAGTCGATGTACCGGCGCAGCTCGTCGAGCGGATAGTCGGTGAACGTCTTCACGAACTGGGTGGCGACGTGCTGCACGTGGTCGCAGGCATCGCCGGCGCAGACGTCCCTGGCCTGCTGCAGCAGCATGCGCGGGCGCGGCGGCGTGTACCCCGTCCAGTCGAGCTGCGGCGCCGACTCCCGCGCGGCGGCCAGCGACAGCAGCGGCCGGGTGTCCTGGCGCGCCGCATGCCGCTCGCGCAGCGTCTCGTACTCCGCCTCGGTCTCGGCGAGCAGCGTGGGCCGCTGCTCGTCCGACAGCAGCGCGGCCACCACCGGCACGGAGCGCGAGGCGTCCTTCACCCAGATGACCGGGCCGTGGTACTTCTGCGCCACCTTCACCGCGGTGTGCGCACGTGACGTCGTCGCCCCGCCGATGAGCAGCGGGATCTCGAAGCCCTGCCGCTCCATCTCCGAGGCCAGGTTCACCATCTCGTCCAGCGACGGCGTGATGAGCCCCGACAGCCCGATCGCGTCGGCGCCCTCCTCCTTGGCGGTGTCGAGGATCTTCTGCGCCGGCACCATCACGCCGAGGTCGACGACGTCGTAGTTGTTGCACTGCAGGACGACGCCGACGATGTTCTTGCCGATGTCGTGGACGTCGCCCTTCACGGTGGCCATCACGACCTTGCCGTTGCTGCGCTCGGCGTCGCCGGGCTGCTTCTCCGCCTCGATGTACGGGATCAGGTAGGCCACGGCCTTCTTCATCACCCGCGCGGACTTCACCACCTGCGGCAGGAACATCTTCCCGGCCCCGAACAGGTCGCCGACGACGTTCATGCCGTCCATCAGCGGACCCTCGATCACCTCGATCGGCCGGCCGCCGCGCGCCGCGATCTCCTGGCGCAGCTCCTCGGTGTCGCTCTCGGCGAACGCGTCGATGCCCTTGACCAGCGCGTGGGTGATCCGCTCCCCCACCGGCAGCGAACGCCACTCCTCGGTGGCGACCTCCTTGGCCGCCCCGTCGCCCGCGTAGTCACCCGCGATCTCCAGCAGCCGCTCGGTGCTGTCGGCGCGGCGGTTGAGGATCACGTCCTCGATCCGGTCGCGCAGCTCGCGCGGCACCTCCTCGTAGACCTCGAGGGCGCCGGCGTTCACGATGCCCATGTCCATGCCGGCGGCGATGGCGTGGTACAGGAAGACGGCGTGGATGGCCTCGCGCACGGGGTTGTTCCCGCGGAAGGAGAACGAGACGTTCGAGACGCCGCCGGACACCAGCGCGCCGGGCAGGTTCTGCTTGATCCAGCGGGTGGCCTCGATGAAGTCCAGGCCGTAGTTGGCGTGCTCCTCGATGCCCGTGGCGACGGCGAAGACGTTCGGGTCGAAGATGATGTCCTCGGCCGGGAAGCCGACCTGTTCGGTGAGGACGTCGTAGGCGCGCCGGCAGATCTGCTTGCGCCGTTCGAGGTTGTCCGCCTGCCCGTCCTCGTCGAACGCCATCACCACGACCGCGGCGCCGTACTTGCGGCACAGGCGGGCCTCGCGGACGAACTTCTCCTCGCCCTCCTTGAGGGAGATCGAGTTGACGATCGACTTGCCCTGGACGTTCTTCAGGCCGGCCTCGATGACCTCCCACTTCGAGGAGTCGATCATCGTCGGCACGCGGCAGATGTCGGGCTCGGCGGCGATCAGCTTGGTGAAGCGGTCCATCGCCTGGACGCCGTCGATCATCCCCTCGTCCATGTTGATGTCGATGACCTGGGCGCCGGCCTCGACCTGCTGGCGGGCGACGGCGAGCGCGGCCGGGTAGTCGTTGGCCTTGATGAGGTTGCGGAAGCGGGCCGAGCCGGTGATGTTGGTCCGCTCGCCGACGTTGACGAACAGCGAGTCCTCGTCGACGACGACGGCCTCGAGCCCGGACAGGCGCAGCGCGGGCCGGACCTCCACCGGGGTGCGCGGGGTCGCGCCCTCGACCGCCCGGGCGATGGCGGCGATGTGCGCCGGCGTGGTGCCGCAGCACCCGCCGACGAGGTTGACGAACCCGGCCTGGGCGAACTCCCCCACGATCGCCGCGGTCTCGTCGGGCGACTCGTCGTACTCCCCGAACGCGTTGGGCAGCCCCGCGTTCGGATAGGCCGACACGAATGTGTCGGCGATGCGCGCCAGCTCGGCGATGTAGGGGCGCATCTCCTTCGCACCCAGGGCGCAGTTCAGCCCCACGAGCAGCGGCTGCACGTGGCGCACGGAGTGCCAGAACGCCTCGGTCACCTGACCGGACAGCGTGCGCCCGGAGGCGTCGGTGATCGTGCCGGAGATCATCACCGGCCAGCGGCGCCCGCGCTCCTCGAACAGCGTCTCCACGGCGAAGATCGCCGCCTTGGCGTTGAGCGTGTCGAAGATCGTCTCGACGAGCAGCACGTCGGCGCCGCCGTCGACCAGCCCGTTGGCCTGCTCCAGGTAGGCCTCGACCAGCTGGTCCCAGCTCACGTTGCGCGCGCCCGGGTCGTTGACGTCCGGCGAGATGGACGCCGTCCGGGTGGTGGGGCCGAGTGCTCCGGCCACGTAGCGGGGCCGGTCCGGCGTCTGCGCGGTCTGGGCGTCGGCGGCCTCCCGGGCCAGCCGGGCGGAGGCGACGTTGAGCTCGTAGGCGAGCTCCTCCATGCCGTAGTCGGACAGCGAGATCCGGTTGGCGTTGAAGGTGTTCGTCTCGATGAGGTCCGCGCCCGCCTCGAGGTACTCGCGGTGGATGGCGGAGATGATGCCGGGCTGCGTGATGCTGAGCAGGTCGTTGTTGCCCTGGACGTCGCTGGGCCAGTCGGCGAAGCGCTCGCCGCGGTAGCCGGCCTCGTCGGGGCGGTCGCGCTGGATGGCGGTGCCCATGGCGCCGTCGAGGACCAAGATGCGCTGCTCGATCAGCGCGGTCAGCTCGGCCGTGGCGTCGGGGCGGACGGTGGGTGACTCGGACACAGGTGTTTCCCCAGTGGTGCTCGGCAGTGGTGTGCGGGCTCGTCTGCGGTGCGGGCTCCGGCACGCCGGCGGGTGGGCCCAGGCTTGGGCGGTCCCGATGTCGCCCGTCATCGTCTCACTTCCACGGCCGGAATCCGACCGGGTGATGCGGTTCACCCGCCGCAGCAGTCGCGCCCGCCCCAGTGGTCCGGCGACGTAGGCTCGGAGGGGTGATCGACCCGAAGTCCACCTCCGATGACCTGCCGGATCTCACCGACCCGGTGGTGGTGGCGGCCTTCGAGGGCTGGAACGACGCCGGGGACGCCGCCACCGGTGCGGTCGAGCACCTCGAGCTGATCTGGGACGCCAAGCCGCTGGCCGCGCTGGATCCCGAGGACTACTACGACTTCCAGGTCAACCGGCCGACTGTCTCGCTGATCGACGGGGTGAGCCGCCGGGTGGAGTGGCCCACCACGCGCGTGTCGGTGGCCCGCCCGCCGGGCAGCGAGCGCGACATCGTCCTCATCCGCGGCATCGAGCCGAACATGCGCTGGCGCTCCTTCTGCGAGGAGCTCATCGGGCTGCTGCACGAGCTGGACGCGCAGACGGTGGTCTCCCTCGGCGCCCTGCTCGCCGACACCCCGCACACCCGGCCCACGCCGGTCACCGGATCGGCCTATGACGAGGAGTCGGCGACGGCCTACGGCCTGGAGACCTCGCGGTACGAGGGGCCCACGGGCATCCTCGGCGTCTTCCAGGACGCCTGCGTGCAGGCCGGGCTGCCGGCGATCAGCTTCTGGGCCGCGGTGCCGCACTACGTGTCGCAGCCGCCCTCGCCGCGGGCCACCGTCGCGCTGCTCCAGCGGGTCGAGGAGGTCCTGGAGCTGCCCGTGCCGCTGGGCGCGCTGCCGCAGCAGGCCGAGGACTGGGTCGCGACCGTCGACGAGATGGCCAGCGAGGACGAGGAGGTCGTCGAGTACGTCCGCTCCCTCGAGGAGCGGCAGACCGAGGTCGACCTCTCCCAGGCCAGCGGCGACCAGATCGCCCGCGAGTTCGAGCGCTACCTCAAGCGCCGCGGCGGCACCGGCTGAGCCTGGGTGATCTGCGGTCCTCCGGGCCTCCACTCCGCACGGCGGATCAACGCAGCAGCGGAACCATCCGTGCGGCCGCGTCGGCGTCGAAGAGCCGGTCGTGCAGGGTGAGGGCGAACCTGTCGGTCATGCCGGACACGTGGTCCACGACCTGGGTGAGGACGTCGGCGTCGGGGTCCCGGTAGGTGGTGGGGATCTGCTCGGGGTGGGCCAGGTGGTGGTCGACCAGCCGCCGGATGACGTCGATGGCGACCTGCTTCTGCCCGGCCGCCGTCTCGGAGTTGTAGACCCGCTCGAACATGAAGTCGCGCAGCTCGTGCATGGCCGCGAGCGGTTCGGGGGCCATCACCACCGCCCCGTCGCCGGCCAGCGAGCCCTCGACGACGGCGTCGATCATCGCGCCGACCATCTGGCTGCCCGGCTCGCCGAAGACGGCGCGGGCGCGGGCCGGCAGGTCGGTGGGCCGCAGGACGCCGGCGCGCACGGCGTCCAGCGCGTCGTGGGAGAGGTAGCCGATGCGGTCGGCGTAGCGCACGCACTCGCCCTCGCGCGTCGCCGGCGGCGGGTCGATCTTCCAGCTGTGCGCCCGGACGCCGTCGCGGACCTCCCAGGTGAGGTTGAGGTCCTCCAGCACCTCCACGATGCGGACGCCCTGGGCCGCGTGGTGCCAGCCCTCGGGCACGTACGGGTCGAACGCCTCCTCACCGATGTGGCCGAACGGTGAGTGGCCGACGTCGTGGGCCAGGGCGATCGCCTCGGCGAGGGTCTCGTTGAGCCCCAGCGCCCGGGCCAGCGACCGCGCGACCTGGGTGACCTGCAGCGTGTGGGTGAGCCGGGTGACGAAGTGGTCGCCGTCGGGGTGCAGGAAGACCTGCGTCTTGTGCTTCAGCCGGCGGAAGGCCTTCGCGTGGAGGATGCGGTCGCGGTCGCGCTCGAACGCCGTCCGCAGCGGGTCCTCGGGCTCCGGGCGGGCGCGCCCCCGGCTCGCGGCGGACCGGCTGGCGGCCGGGGCGAGGGCCTCCTCGTCCCGTTCGCGCGCGGCCCGGTCGGTGAACCGGAAGGCGGCAGTCATCAGCAGTCCGCCAGGGCGACGCCGAGCAGTGCGTCCACGGCGTCGCACACCATCGTCGGGGCGTGCTCCTCCTGCTCCCCCGCTCCGGAGAGCGTGGCCGCGGCCCACGCGTCGACGACGGCGATGGCGCCGGGGCTGTCCAAATCGTCGCCGAGCCGCTCGCGCAGGCCGTGCAGCACCGGCCCGGCCGGCGCTCCGCTGTCCTGGGTCACCGCCCGCCGCCAGGTGGCCAGCCGCTCCTCGGCCTCGCGCAGCAGGGCCGGCGTCCAGACACGGTCGGTGCGGTAGTGCCCCGACAGCAGCGCCAGCCGGATCGCCATCGGGTCGACGCCCTCGCCGCGCAGCTTCGAGACGAAGACGAGGTTGCCGCGGCTCTTGCTCATCTTCTCGCCGTCCAGGCCGATCATCGCCGCGTGCACGTAGGCCCGGGCGAACGGCTTGGTCGCGGTGAGCGCCTCGGCGTGCACGGCGGAGTACTCGTGGTGCGGGAAGATCAGGTCGCTGCCGCCGCCCTGGACGTCGAAGCCCATGCCGAGGGTGTCCAGCGCGATCGCGGCGCACTCGATGTGCCAGCCCGGCCGGCCGTCGGTGCCCCTCGGCCCGGGCCAGGACGGCTCGCCGGGCCGGGCGCCGCGCCACAGCATCGGGTCCAGCGGCTGCCGCTTGCCGGCCCGCTCCGGGTCGCCGCCGCGCTCGCCGAAGAAGCCCAGCATCGTGGCTTCGTCGTACCGCGACCGGTCGCCGAAGCCGGGGGCCTGCGAGATGTCGTGGTAGATGTCGCCGGTGCCGTCGTCCAGCACGTAGGCCAGGCCCTCGTCGAGCAGGGTCTCGACGTAGCCGACGATCCGCGGGATCGCCTCGACGGCGCCGATGTAGTCCTCGGGCGGCAGCACCCGCAGCGCGGTCATGTCCTCGCGGAACAGCGCCGTCTCCCGCATGGCCAGGACGATCCAGTCCTCGCCGTCGCGCTCGGCGCGCTCCAGCAGCGGATCGTCGATGTCGGTGACGTTCTGCACGTAGTGCACGGCGTGGCCGGCGTCCCGCCAGACCCGGTTGATCAGGTCGAAGGCCAGGTAGGTGGCGGCGTGGCCGAGGTGGGTGGCGTCGTAGGGCGTGATGCCGCAGACGTACATGCGCGCCGTCCGGTCCGGCGCGGTGGCCACGACCTCGCCCCGGGCGGTGTCGTGCACCTTGAGCGCGGGGCCGGTCCCGGGCAGGGTCGGCAGGAGCGGAGCGGGCCAGGAGAGCACGAGCCGAGCCTAGATCGTGGCTCTGACGCAGCCCCGGCCAGCACGAGCACACCGTGGTGGGGATCCGCCGGTCCGCAAACCGACGTCACGCTTCGACGTCCCGGCTGATCCGCCAGGGAAATCCAGGCCCGTAGCGCTCGGCGAGGTGGCCGACCGGCAGGTGCGCCAGGGCCGCGAGGTCGTCCGGCCAGCCGTCGAACAGGTGGTGTGCGTGAGTAGTGATCAGGTGGTCCACGTCCACCGGCAAGCCGTCGAGGAACTGCCAGCTGCCATCGCGTTGGTGCACGACGAGCCGCAGCGGTTCCGATCGATCGACGACGCGCGTGGAGACGATGGATAGAGGTTCCCGTCGGCTGCAGGAGTGCTGACGCCGTGGTGTCGGCCGGCGCGTCCTTCGCTTCTTCGGACTCATGGCCAGGTCACCGCGTGGCGCTCGAACTCCTCGCCGGTCTGGACGCCGACGACACAGAAGACCAGGCCTGCGGGATCGAGCATCTGCCAGAACCTGCCCATGTCCCGGTGCCGGGCCGCGCCGAGCGCTTCGAGGCGAGCCACCTCCGCGGGGATGTCGTCGGTCTCGATGTCGACGTGCCAGCGGGGGGCCGTCCCCTCCCCGGTCCGCTGGAGCTCGACGTGCCAGCCGTCCGCGAACGAGCCGAGCGACGCCCACTGTTCGTCGGTCGGATCCGGTTCCGCCGATCGGCCGGTCGCCCCGGCCCAGAAGGCGGTCCCAGCCGCGTGGTGCTCCGGCGGCAGGTCGAGCAAGAGGATGGACAGGCGGCTGCGATGCGGCATGCGCCGGAGTGTGGAGCGCCCCTCTGACACTCCTGCCACGGCGCCTGCCGTCAACCTCTGTTCAGGACGGACGGCGTCGGTAGAGGCACTGGCCGCCGCCGGAGGCGTGCAGCTTCCCGCTCGGCGACCACACGTTCGCGCGCCAGCCGAACATCCCGCGGGTGGACACCGGCGAGGCGCCGTCGCACAGCAGCCACGGCTCGTCGACGGCGGGCCGGTGGAAGGCGACGTTCAGATCGAGGGTGGGCGCGGTGAACGGGGGGCGCTGCCACTGGTGCGGGCGGACCGCCGACGGCCAGCTCGGCAGGTCGATCAGCACCACCGAACGGCAGGCGTCGACCCACGGGTCCGCGAACGTCGGTGTCGTGCGGAACCGCAGCCACTGCTGCCAGACGGCGGACCGCGGCCCGTCCGGCGGGCCGAAGCCCTCGAAGACGACCGGCTTGCTCTCGAGGTTGCTCCAGAATCTCACCGGCGGCGCGGAGCCGGGCGGCGCGAGCTCGTCCATCGACTTCAGCTCGTCCGGGCCCGGCACGTCCGGCGGCACCGACTCGTCGTGCTCCAGGCCCTCGTTGCCGCCGACCGCCCACACCATCGCGTTGAGGATCGGCCTGCCGCCCTGCGTGATCGCGACCGTCGAGGAGCTGGCCGTGCGGCCCGGCTTGGCGTGCTGCACCTCGATGTCGATCGGCTCGGGCCGGGCCACCCCGAGGTAGTGGCAGGAGAACGCGGCGGGCTCGAGGTGCCCGGCGGTGGCGCCCACGGCGCGCAGGGCGAAGGACGCGATGTAGCCGCCCATCGGCCCCCAGATGTCCCACTCCGGCGACGGCGTCGCGGTGAAGCGCCCCTCGTCGACCTGCTCCACCCGCGTGGCCTCGCCCAGATCACCCATGCCGCCGATCTTGCATGGCGCCGATCTCGGCCCCCTGCAGGGGCCCGCCGCGAGCGGGCGAGCGGTGGGGGCAGGGGGTCCTTTCTCAGAAGGGGGGCCAGGGCAGCGCGGGCCACTCGCCGCCGGGCTCGGGGTGCCGGCCGGTGCGCAGCAGGTCGGCGACCCGCTCCTGGGTGCGCCGCACCTCGCCGCGGGTGAGGTGCTCCTGCAGCTGCTCGCCGAGGTCCCCGCGCAGCTCGTCGGCCAGCCGCTCCAGCATCCCGACGGCCTCGGCGGGCAGTGACTTCCCCGCCCAGCGCCACAGCAGCGTCCGCAGCTTGGGCTCGACCGAGAAGCAGACGCCGTGGTCGACGCCGTACACGTGACCGTCCGGCACGGGGATGATGTGGCCGCCCTTGCGGTCGGCGTTGTTCACGACCGCGTCGAACACGGCCATCCGGCGCAGCGCGGGGTCGTCGCGGCGTACGAATGCGGCCAGGTCGACGTCGTCGTTCCCGTCGATCCAGAGCTGGACCATGCCCGGGCCGAACGGACCGTCGCGCAGCACCGTCGGTGGGACGACCCGCCAGCCGCTGGCCTCCGAGACGAGGAACGCGGAGATCTCCCGGCCGGCGAGCGTGCCGTCGGGGAAGTCCCACAGCGGCCGCTCCCCCGCGACCGGCTTGTAGACGCACTCGGCGCCCAGGTCCCCGGACCGGATGGCCCCGACCAGCGTCACGTTGGAGGCGTCGAGCATCCGGCCCTCGAGGTCGATCTCGCCGGTGCGCAGCAGGTGCAGCGCCTCGGCGTCGTCGGCGGGGGCCCGGAGGACGGGCTCGGCGGGCTGTTCGCTCATCGCACGCCGCCGGTCAGCGGCGGTAGCCGTTCTGCCGCGGGCACACGTGGCCGGTGACGTCGAGGGGCATGGAGCACAGCGGGCAGGACGGGCGGCCGGCCGCGATGACCCGGCGGGCACGGGCGATGAACGCCCGCGCCGCCATGGGGGTGATCGTCACCCGCAGCGCGTCGGGGCCCTCCTCGCTGTCGGAGAGGATCGCGTCCTCCTCGATCGGCTCCTCCCCGGCCGCGACCGCCTCGACGACGACGGCCTGGGCCGCGCCGTCCCAGGCCAGGCCCATCGCGGCCACCCGGAACTCCTCGTCCACGGGCGGGGTGAGCGGTTCGAGGTCGTCGACGGCGGCGTCGGGCGGGATCACCGCGTCGGCGCGGTCGGCGATCTCGTCGAGCAGGTCGGCCATGCGGTCGGCGAGCACCTGCACCTGGGTCTTCTCCAACGCCACGCTGACGGTGCGGCCGGCGTCGTCGGACGCCTGCAGGTAGAAGGTGCGGTCGCCCGGCTGGCCCACTGTCCCGGCGACGAACCGGCTCGGGCGGTCGAAGAGATGGACCTGTCGGGGCACGCGGCCCAGGTTACGCGGGGCCGCCGGTTCCGCCGCCGACCACGGCGTCCGACGACGCCTTCCGCTTCCGGCGTCGCCGCGGCGGGGGGATCAGGGCGGAGACGTCGCCGCCGGTGTCGTTGACCCGGACGACGAAGGGACGGGTGTCGGTGTACGTGACCACCGAGATCGACGCCGGGTCGACGACGATCCGCTGGAACTGGTCGAGGTGCAGCCCCAGCGCGTCGGCGACGATCGCCTTGATCACGTCGCCGTGGCTGCAGGCCAGCCAGACGGCGTCGGGCCCGAGCTCGGCGTTCCAGGCGCGGACGGCGGCCACCGCGCGTGCCTGCGTCTGCGCCAGCCCCTCCCCCTCGGGGCCGGGGAAGACCGCCGCGGACGGGTGCTGCTGCACCACCTTCCACAGCGGTTCCTTGACCAGCTCCTTGAGCGTGCGACCGGTCCAGTCGCCGTACCGCGCCTCGCCGAGCCGGTCGTCGGTGCGCAGGTCCAGGTCCCGCCCGTCGAGCACGGCGGTCGCGGTCTGCACGCAGCGCTCCAGCGGGCTGCTGACCACGGCTGCCAGCGGCACCTTCGCCAGCCGCTCCCCCACCGCGGCGACCTGCCGTTCGCCGACGTCGTCGAGCCGGACACCAGGGGTCCAGCCGGCCAGGATCCCGCCCGCGTTGGCCGTCGTCCGCCCGTGCCGGAGCAGGATCACCGTGGTCACGACGGCAGAGACTATGCGGCCCCGTTCGGGTCGAGGACGCCGGAGAAGACGAGCACCAGGATCAGCACACCGAGGGCGATCCGGTAGACGACGAACGGCGTGAACGACCCGCGGTCGAGGTAGCGCAGCAGCCAGGCGATGACCGTCAGCCCCACGCCGAAGGCCAGCACCGTCGCGAGGATCGTCGGCCCCCAGGAGACGCCGACCCCGACCCCGTCGCCACCGCTGAGCTCGTCGTACGCCTGGTAGAAGCCGGAGATCAGCACCGCCGGGATCGCCAGCAGGAACGAGTACCGGGCAGCCGCCGCACGCGAGTAGCCGAGGAACAGGCCCGCGGTGATCGTCCCGCCCGACCGGGAGACGCCCGGGATGAGCGCCAGCGCCTGCGCGAAGCCGTACCCGATGCCGTGGGGGACGGTCAGCTGGTCGAGCTCGCGCCGCTTGCTCCCCAGCCGGTCGGCCGCGAAGAGGATCAGCGCGAAGACGATCAGCGTCGTCGCCACGATGCGCAGGTCGCGGAACGTCGTCTCGATGTCGTCCTCGAAGAGCAAGCCGAGGACCCCGATCGGGATGCTGCCGACGATGATCAGCCAGCCCATGCGGGCGTCGGGGTCGCCCGTGCGGCGCCTCCCGAGCGAGGCGAACCAGGCGGTGATGATCCGCCAGATGTCGTGCCGGAAGTACAGGAGGACGGCGACCTCGGTCCCGATCTGGGTGATGGCGGTGAAGGCCGCGCCCGGGTCCTCCCAGCCGAACGCCTCCCCCACGACCCGCAGGTGGGCGCTGGAGGAGATCGGGAGGAACTCGGTCAGCCCCTGGACGACACCGAGGACGACGGCTTCGAACCAGCCCATCAGGAGACGGAGGTCGGGAGTCGGCAGGCGGCCACGAGCGGTCACCCTAGGGGGCGCCTCCCGGGAACCCGCGCCGCGCCGCTCCGAGGTGGTGGACGGTCGCCGCTGACGGTCCCCGCCCGCCGGTAGGTTGGCCGGTCGTGGAGCAACGGGCACTCGGGCGCAGCGGTCTGGTCGTGAGCCGGCTGGCGCTGGGCACGATGACCTGGGGCCGGGACACCGACGACGACGAGGCTGCCATGCAGCTGACGGCGTTCCTCGACGCCGGCGGCACGCTGGTCGACACCGCGGACGTGTACGGCGACGGCGACAGCGAGCGCGTCCTGGGCCACCTGCTCGCCGACGTCGTGCCCCGCGACGACGTGCTCGTCGCCACCAAGGCGGCCGGCCGCACCGGCACGGGTCCGATGGGCCGCGGCGCCTCGCGCGGGCACCTGCTCACCGCGCTGGACGCCTCGCTGCAGCGGCTGGGGCTCGACCACGTCGACCTGTGGCAGGTGCACGCCTGGGACGACGCGACCCCGATCGAGGAGACGCTCGCCGCCTGCGACCTCGCCGTCTCCTCCGGCCGGGCCCGATACATCGGGATCAGCAACTTCTCCGGCTGGCAGACCGCCCAGGCCGCCACCTGGCAGCGCGCCTGGCCGGGGCGCACGCCGATCGTCAGCACCCAGGTCGAGTACTCGCTGCTGCAGCGCGGCGTCGAGCGGGAGGTCGTGCCCGCCGCCGAGGCGCTCGGGGTCGGGGTGCTGGCCTGGTCGCCGCTCGGCCGCGGGATCCTCACCGGCAAGTACCGGCACAGCACGCCGTCGGAGTCCCGGGGCGCCTCCCCGCAGTGGCAGGCGTTCATCGACGGGCTGCGCTCCCCGAAGTCCGACCGGATCGTCGAGGCGGTCATCACCGCCGCCGAGGGGCTGGGCACCAGCCCGCTCGGCGTGGCGCTGGCCTGGGTGCGGGACCGCCCCGGCGTCGTCGCCCCCGTGGTGGGCGCGCGGACCGCCCAGCAGCTGCAGGCCTCGCTGGACGCCGACGGCGTGCGGCTGCCCGCGGCGATCCGGACGGCGCTGGAGGACGTCTCCGCCCCGCCGTCGGGCTACCCCGAGCGTCGGGCGGACCGGTGACGGCGGCGGTCCGGTCAGCGTCGGGTGACCAGGTCTTCGCCGCCTTCTGCGCGGCGAACCTGTGGCCGGGGTTGGGACGGCGCACTGCGGCCGAGCTGCCCACCGTCGGCATCGCCACCCCCGACGACGTCACCGCGGACCGGCTGCTGAAGCTGCCGAGGGTCGGACGGCAGCGCGCCGAGCGGCTGTTCTCCAGCTTCCTGGCCGCCCAGCCCACGTACGAGGTCGTCGAGATGCTCGTGACCGCCGGGCTGCCGGCGAAGCTCGCCGCCGGGGTGGCCGACGCGCTGGGCCCCGACGCCGCGCGCCGGCTGCGGGACGACCCGTGGGCGCTGCTCGCGCTGCCGGGCGTCGCGCTCGCGGAGGCCGACCGGCTGGCCATCGCCGTCCTGAAGGGCGCCGACCGGCAGGACGGCCGCCGGGGCCGCGCCATCGTCGGGCTCACCCTGCGCACCGCCACCCGGGACGGCCACACGGTCCTGCCGGCGGACCTCGTGGTCTCCGCCCTCCAGGCGGAGGGCATCACCGATCCTGCGGCCGCGATCGTCGCCGCCGTCGAGTCCGGTGACGTGCTGGAGCACGAACCCCCGGAGCCGGAGGACCCCGACCAGGAGCCCGACCCGGCCCTGAGGTCGCTGTCGCTCGCCCGCTACGGCATGGCCGAGGAGGCGGTGGCCGAGAACGTCGCGCGGCTGACGGCCACCGCGGAGCGGATCGCCGACCCCGCCTCCGTGCGGACCGTCGCCAAGGGGCTCGACGACGCCCAGAAGCAAGCGGTGGCCCAGGTCCTCGGCGCCGGCGTGAGCCTGCTGACCGGAGGCCCCGGCACCGGGAAGAGCCGCACCGTCGCCGCCGTGGTGAAGCTGCTGCGGGCCAAGGGCACCGAAGTGGCGCTGGCCGCCCCCACCGGCCGCGCGGCCAAGCGGCTGGAGGAGCTCACCGACCACCCGGCGGTCACGGTGCACCGGCTGCTCGGCGCGCAGGGCATGACCGGGGGGTTCGCCCGCAACGAGGAGTGGCCGCTGGACGCCGACGTCGTCGTCGTCGACGAGGCCTCGATGCTCGACGTCGAGCTCACCGCCGCCCTGCTCGAGGCGTGCTCGGACGGCACCCACCTGCTGCTGGTCGGCGACCCGGCACAGCTGCCCTCGATCGGCCCGGGCCACGTGCTGGGCGACCTGATCGACTCCGGCGTCGTGCCGGTCACCGAGCTCACCACGCTCTACCGGCAGGCCGAGGGCGGCGCGATCGCCCGGCTGGCGACCGGGGTGCGCGGCGGCGAGTTGCCGGTGGTCGACTCCCCCGACCGCGAGGTCGTCGTCGTGCCGGCCACCGGCTCTGCCGAGGCGGCCCGCCGGGTGGTGCAACTGGTCACCGACTCGATCCCGCGGGCGCTGGGCATCGAGCCCGGCGCGGTCCAGGTGGTCACGCCGGTCCACCGCGGACCGGCCGGCACGATCGAGCTGAACAAGGCCCTCAAGGCGGTGCTCAACCCCGGGGACGGCGCGGTGTGGGGCTTCGACGCCGGTGACCGGGTGGTGGCCACGGCCAACCACCTGGAGCTCGAGCCGATCGGCTTCGCCAACGGCGAGGTGGGCACGGTGACCAAGACCGGGGACGGGACGCTGGACGTCACGTTCGCGTCGGGCCCGGTGACCGTCTCGGGCAAGGCGATGTCGGACCTCAAGCACGGCTGGGCGATCACCGTGCACCGCGCGCAGGGCTCGGAGTGGCCGGGCGTCGTCGTCGTGCTGCCGCCCGAGGCGGGCGGCATGCTGTCCCGCCCGCTGGTCTACACCGCGCTCACCCGAGCGCAGCAGCACCTGTCGATCGTGCACGCGAGCGGAGCGGCGCTGGTCCGCGCCGTGCGGGAGGTCGACGTCCGGCCCCGGCGCACCCGGCTCGCGGTCCTGCTCGCCGAGCACCTCGCCGCGGACTGACCCGGAGACGCCACGGGCGCGGCACCCTCAGCAGAGGATGCCGCGCCCGGACGCGGGAAGGTCGATCAGCCCTTGAGGGACTCCTCGACGTCGGGGTACTCCTCGAAGAACGCCTCGATCGCCTCGGGGTACTGGCCCTCGCCGTACTCGTTGACGACCAGGTTCTCCAGCGCGCCGTACTGCTCGTCGGACAGCTCGAAGTCACCCATCATGTCGGCGACCTCGGAGCAGTCGTCGGAGAAGCCGGTGCGGGCCAGGTTGTGCAGGCCCTCGGACTCGCCGAGCGCACCCTCCGGGTCCTCCAGGTCCTTGACCGGGAACTGGCTGTTGGCCCAGAACGGACGCCACAGCGTGACGACGATGTCCTCCTCGGCGTCCACGGCCGCCTGGAGCTCAGCGAGCATCGCGGTGGTGGAGGACTCGACCAGCGTGTAGTCGGTGAGGCCGTAGGTCGGCATCACCTCCTCCTTGGTCGTCCGGGTGAGGCCGGCGCCGGGCTCGATGCCGACGATGCGGCCGTCGAACCGGTCGGCCTGACCGGCGAGGTCGGCGATCGAGTCGATGTCGACGTACTCCGGCACGGCCAGCGTCAGGACGGCGCCCTCGTACCAGGAGCCGAGGTCCTCGATGTCGTCGCCGTACTCGTCCATGTAGTCGGCGTGCGTGACCTCCGACCAAGCCGACGGGTACACGTCGACGTCGCCCCCGGCCAGGCCCGCGTACAGCGGCGCCGCGTCGGCGATCTCCTGGAAGTCGACCTCGTAGCCCTTGTCCTCGAGGACGTTCTCCCACAGGTAGGCCATGCTCAGGCCGTCGGTCCAGGAGGGGATGAACCCCAGGTTGACCGTCTCGCAGCTGCTGCTGCCGCCGTTGCCGGAGGCGTTGCTGTCGTCCCCTCCATCGTCGCTGCCGCAGGCGGTGGCCGCCAGAGCGACCGCGGCCAGTCCTGCTGCCGCCCGCATGCCGCGGCGCTTTCGGTGCAGGGTCACGTAGTGCTCCTCTCATCGATGGCGGTCAGCGTCGTTGCCGACCGCCGTTCGCGTACAGCCGCCGGGTGCCGTGCTGGCTCCCGGTCGGCTCCGTTCAGTTCCGAGACCGGCTCACGAACCGGCGCGGGCAGGCACGGGGGCGTCGTCGGCGCGCTCCGCGGGCTCGGTCACCGGCGTGCCCAGCGCGGGCGCCGTCCGGCGGCGGAGCAGCCAGGATCGCCGCTCGTCGTCGTTCCGGCGCTCGCCGAAGGAGGCGGTCAGCCGGTCGAGGAAGATCGCCAGGATCACGACCGAGATGCCGGCCTCGAAGCCCAGCCCGATGTTCAGGCGGGAGATGCTGGTGACGACGATCTGGCCCAGGCCGGGGGCGCCGATGAAGCCGGCGATGACGATCATGGACAGCGCCAGCATGATCACCTGGTTGACACCGGCCATGATCGTCGGCCTGGCCAGCGGCAGCTCGATACCGCGCAGGATCTGCCACGGCGAGCTGCCGAAGGCCTGCCCCGCCTCCACGGTCTCGCGGTCCACCTGGCGGATGCCGAGTTCGGTGAGCCGGACTCCGGGCGGCAGGGCGAAGATGATCGTGGTGACGACGCCGGGCACCAGGCCGATGCTGAAGAACGTCACGGCCGGGATCAGGTAGACGAACGCGGGCATCGTCTGCATGAGATCCAGCACCGGGCGCACCGCTGCGCTGACCCGGGAACTCTTCGCCGCCGCGATGCCGATCGGGATGCCCAGGATGACCGCGACCACCGTGGCCACGAGCACGAGGGCGAGGGTCTGCATCGCCGGCTCCCACAGGCGCATGCTCTGGATGAGCAGCAGCCCCGCGAGGGAGCCCACGGCGAACACGGTCAAGCCCGCGGGCGTGGT
>NZ_LWUA01000045.1 GCF_005222955.1 Blastococcus sp. CCUG 61487
CGGCCGGAGCCGCCTGCGCCGACGGTCCGACCGGCGCACTGCTCGCGCGCGTCCTGCAGGCGCCGGAGGCAGTGACCGACGAGGCGCCGCTCGCCGGGGGCGACCCGGCGCTGCGCGTCGCCGTCGGCCGGATCGCCGCCGCGGTCCGGCTCAGCGCCCGGACCGGCTGCTCGCTCGCCGCCGTCGTCACCGCGCTCGAGGACGACCTGCGCGCCCGGCTCGCGCACCGTGCCGAGCTGCGGGCGGCGACGGCGGGGCCGCGGGCCAGCGCGCTGGTCCTGGCCGGGCTGCCGCTGTTCGGCCTGGCCATGGGCAGCGGCGTCGGCGCCGATCCGTGGCGGGTGCTGACGACGACCGGCACCGGTCAGGTGCTCCTCGTCGTCGGCTGCGGGCTCGAGGCGGCCGGCCTGGTGTGGGCGCACCGGCTGGTCCGCCGCGCCCTGCCATGACCTCCGCGCTGGTGGTGCTCGCGATGGCGGCGCTGCTCTGGCCGGGGAGCCGCGGGCAGGTCACCGCGAGGTTGCGGCGGCTGCGCCCACCGCCGGCGTCCACCCGGTCCTCGCCTCCGCCCGACGACCCGGTGCGGTCGCGCCGCCGTCGCTGGGTGCTCGCCGGGAGCGCCGGCGCCGCGGCCGGGCTGGTGGTCGGCGGAGGAGCCGGCCTGCTCGCGGCCGCGGTCGTCGCGGTCGGTGCCGAACGGCTGCTGCGGGCGGCGGCCACTACGGGGATGGCGGACGACGGCGCGGCGATCGACCGCGACCTGCCGGTGGCCTGCGACCTGCTCGGCGTCTGCCTCGCCGCGGGCCTCCCCGTCGACGGAGCGCTGGCCGCGGTGGGCTCGGCGATGCCCGGGCCGCTCGGCCCGCGGCTGGTCCACGTCGCGGCGCTGTCCCGCCTGGGCGCCGAGCCGCGGCGCGCGTGGGCGGGGCTGCCGGTGGAGCTGGCCCCGCTGGGCCGGGTGCTCGTCCGCGCGGGGGAGTCGGGAGCGACCGCGGCGGACGCGCTGGCGAGGCTCGCCGCCGACCGTCGCACCGCGCTGCGGGCGGAGACCGAGGCCGGCGTCCGGCGGGCGGGGGTGTGGGTGCTGGCCCCGTTGGGGCTGTGCTTCCTGCCGGCCTTCGTGTGCCTCGGCGTCGTGCCGCTCGTCCTCGGGATCGCCGCCGACGTCCTGGGCTGACGGTCCACAGCCGGCATCGCCCTCCACAGATGCCGCGCGCAGGCTCCGCGCAGCCCGCCCGGCCCCGAGGCTCGGTGCACCGCCCCACCCAGGGGCCCGTACCTCAGGAGGCGCCCGTGTCCAGCCAGCCCAGCACCACCGACACCCAGCCGGTCGACGGCCCCGCCCCTGACCCCGGTGGCCGGCCGAGCCGCTGGCAGCGGCTCCGCGAGCAGCCCGAGGCCGGCATGAGCACAGCTGAGTACGCGGTGGGCACCGTCGCCGCCTGCGCCTTCGCGGCCGTGCTCTACCGGGTCGTCACCGGCGGCTCCGTCGTCTCCGGCCTCACCGACCTCGTCGACCGCGCCCTCGCGACGCTCGCCTGACGGTGGCTCGTGTGACGGTGGCTCGTGTGACGGCGGCTCGCCCGCGTGCGCGCCGGCTCCGCTCCGAGGCCGGCATGGTGACGGCGGAGACCGCGGTGGTCCTGCCCGTGCTGCTGCTGGTCCTCGCCGCGGCGATCGCGGCGGTGAGCGTGCTCGGCGCCCACCTGCGCTGCGTCGACGCGGCCCGAGAGGGCGCGCGGGCAGCGGCGCGCGGCGAGGCGACCGCCGTCGTCGTGGAGCTGGCCGGCCGGGTCGCGCCGACGGGCGCGGTGGTCACCGTGTCCGCGGACGGGGCCGACGTCCGGGTCACCGTGACGGCGCGGGTCACCCCGCTGGGGCCGCTGCCCGTGGGCCGGCAGGTGGCGGCCAGCGCCGTCGCCGTGCGCGAGCCGGGTCCCGCGGCGAGCATCGGGACGGCGCCGTGAACCTCCGCGACGAGCGCGGTTCGGCGACGGTGTGGGTGCTCGCGCTGGCGGGGGTGCTCGCCGCCGTCGGGCTCGCCCTCGTCGTCCTAGCCGGGGCTGTCGTGGCGCGGCACCGGGCGGGGGCGGCCGCCGACCTGGCCGCGCTGGCGGCGGCGGGCCGGGCGGTGCGCGGTGACGAGGACCCGTGCGCGACGGCCGCGCGGATCGCGGCGGCCAACGGCGCGCGGCTGGAGGAGTGCGCCCTCGAGCCGGGCGCGGCCGTGCTCGTGCAGGTCGGCGTGCCCGTCGAGCTGGGCCCGGTCGGCGAGCGTCGCGCCACCGCCCGGGCGAGGGCCGGCCCGTGACCGGGCCGCCCGCAGGCCGGGGGTCAGGCCGCCGGGTCCTCCGCCGTCCCCAGCTCGTCCAGGACGACGTCCAGCACCCGCACCGCGCCGGCCTTGTCCAGCGGGTCGTTGCCGTTGCCGCACTTCGGCGACTGCACGCACGACGGGCAGCCGCTCTCGCACTCGCAGCTCGCCACGGTGGCCCGCGTCGCGCGCAGCCAGTCGCGCAGCACGGCGTACCCGCGTTCGGCGAAGCCCGCACCCCCGGGATGGCCGTCGTAGACGAAGATCGACGCGGTCCCGGTGTCCGGGTGCAGCGCCGTCGACAGGCCGCCGAGGTCCCAGCGGTCGCAGGTCGCGAGCAGCGGCAGGATGCCGATCGCGGCGTGCTCCGCGGCGTGCAGCGAGCCCGGCAGCTCGGTCTCGTCGAGCTCGGCCCGCTCGACGGCGCGGTCGGACAGCGTGAGCCACACCGCCCGGGTGCGCAGCTGGCGGGCGGGCAGGTCCAGCGGGAACTCGGCCAGCACCTCGCCGGTGCCGAGCCGCCGGCGTTGGTAGGCGACCACCTGGTTGGTCACGTCGACGACGCCGGTGTGCGCGGTGACCGGACCGAGCGGCCGGCTGCGGTCCACCGAGACGACGGCGAGGTCGGTGACGTCCCGGGCGACAGTCGTCCACTCGGGGCTCTCGGCGTGCACGGCGGCGCACGCGTCGTCCACGTCGAACTCGTCGACGACGAACGTCTCGCCGCGGTGCACGTACAGCGCGCCCTCGTGCACGGTCGCGTGGGCGGCGCCGCCGTCGACCGTGCCCAGCAGCCGCCCGGTCGCGCCCTCGATGATCGCCACCGGCTCGTCCCCGCTGCCCCGGATGTCGACGTCCGGCCGCCCCCGACCGGCCCAGTACCAGCCGGCGGGCCGGCGGCGCAGCTGACCGTCGGCGACCAGCCGCTCCAGCGCGGCCTCGGCGGCCGGGCCGCCGAAGGCGGGCAGGTCGTCGGCGTGCAGCGGCAGCTCCGCGGCCGCGCAGCACAGCTGGGGCCCGAGCACGTAGGGGTTCGTCGGGTCGGTGACGGTGGCCTCGATCGGCCGGCCGAAGACCGCCCGCGGATGGTGGGCCAGGTAGTGGTCCAGCGGGTCGTCGCGGGCGACGAAGACCACCAGCGACTCCTTCTGCGCCCGGCCGGCCCGGCCCGCCTGCTGCCAGAGCGAGGCGAGTGTGCCGGGGTACCCGGCGAGGACCACGGCGTCGAGCCCGGCGATGTCGATGCCGAGCTCCAGGGCGTTGGTGGTGGCCACGCCGAGGAGGTCGCCGGCCGAGAGCGCCCGTTCCAGCTCCCGCCGCTCCTCGGGCAGGTAGCCGCCGCGGTAGGAGTCGACGCGGCCGACCAGGTCGCCCCGGCCGCGGTCGTACAGCAGCCGGCGGGCCTGGTCGGCGACGGACTCCGCGCTCCGCCGCGACCTGACGAACGCCAGGGTGCGGGCGCCGCGCTCCACCAGGTCTGCGAGCAGCCCGGCGGTGTCGGCGGCCGCGGACCGGCGCAGCGGCGCCCCGTGCTCGCCGGTGCGCTCGGTCAGCGGTGGCTCCCACAGGGCGAACGTGGCACCCGGCCGCGGCGAGCCGTCGTCGGTCACCGCCACCACCGGCTCCCCGATCAGCCGCGAGGCGGCCCCGGCGGGGTCCGCGACGGTGGCCGAGGCGAGCACGAACACCGGCTCGGCGCCGTACCGGCGGCAGATCCGGCGCAGCCGGCGCAGCACGTGGCCGACGTGCGAGCCGAAGACGCCGCGGTAGGCGTGGCACTCGTCGATGACGACGTAGGCCACGCGGCGCAGGGTGCTCGACCACCTCTGGTGGGCCGGCAGGATCCCGCGGTGCAGCATGTCCGGGTTGGTGACGATCCACCGCGAGTGCCGGCGGACCCAGTCCCGCTCCTCGCCGGGGGTGTCCCCGTCGTAGGCGGCCGGCCGCACCGAGGGGTCGGCCAGCGCCGCCACCGACGCCAGCTGGTCGCGGGCCAGGGCCTTCGTGGGCGCCAGGTAGACCACGCAGGCGCGCGGGTCCTCGGCCAGCCGGCTCAGCGCCGGCAGCTGGTAGGCCAGCGACTTCCCCGACGCCGTCCCCGTCGCGACGACGACGTGCCGGCCTGCGTGGGCGAGCTCCGCCGCCTCGACCTGGTGGCGGTAGGGCGTGTCCACCCCGCGCGTGCGCAGCCGGTCGCGGAGGTCGTCGTCCACCCAGTCGGGCCACGGCAGCGTGCGGCGCTCGCGGACCGGAACGTGGTGCACGTGGGTGACCGGTCGTTCCTCCTCGGCGGTGCCGGCCAGCAGCGCCGCCAGCAGCTCGGCGCCGGGCGGCGGGACGGCCCGGGTCGGCTGGAGCGTGGTCACGCCTCCACTGTCACACCTCGCAGGGACAACGGGCGGCGACGAAGGACAAGGGTGTGATGCAGGTAACAGATCGTCGCGAAGCTCTACACGCGGTGTGATCTCCCTTACACTGCGCCGCGTTACGGTGCGCGACCGTCTGCACCGAGCGGTACCTCCGCCGACCGGGGAGCACCGGCGCCTCCCGGCGGCCATGGATGCTGGGAGAGATACGCATGCCCGACGAATCCCTGTCCGGCGGGGACATGGCGCTGGTCGCCGTCGTCCTCGCCGTCTCCTTGGCCGCACTGGCCTTCGCCGCCTATCTGATCCGGGCGGTCCTGGCCGCCGATCAGGGCACGACGAAGATGCGCGACATCGCGCTCGCGGTCCAGGAGGGCGCGGCGGCCTACCTGCGCCGGCAGTTCCGGACGCTCGGCGTCTTCGCCGTCATCGTCTTCCTGCTGCTCCTGGTGCTGCCCGTCGCGGACGGGGGCTGGGAGACCCGCGCCGGCCGCGCGGTGTTCTTCCTCGTGGGTGCGGTCTTCTCGGCCGCGGTCGGGTTCATCGGCATGACCCTGGCCACCCGGGCCAACGTGCGGGTCGCCGCGGCCGGCAACTCCGGCGGCTACCAGCCCTCGTTCCGCATCGCGTACCGCACCGGTGGCGTCGTCGGCATGATCACGATCGGCCTGGGGCTGTTCGGTGCCGCGATCGTGCTGCTGCTCTTCGACGAGACCGCGCCGATCGTCCTCGAGGGCTTCGGCTTCGGTGGCGCCCTGCTCGCCATGTTCATGCGCGTCGGGGGCGGCATCTTCACCAAGGCCGCCGACGTCGGCGCGGACCTGGTGGGCAAGGTCGAGGCGGGCATCCCCGAGGACGACCCGCGCAACGCCGCGACGATCGCCGACAACGTGGGCGACAACGTCGGCGACTGCGCCGGCATGGCCGCGGACCTCTTCGAGTCCTACGCGGTGACCCTGGTCGCCGCCCTGATCCTCGGCCAGGTCGCCTTCGGCCCGGTCGGCATGGTCTTCCCGCTGCTCGTCGCCGCGATCGGCGTCATCGCCTCCGTCGTCGGCGTCGCCGCCACCCGGCCCTCCGCCGACGACTCCAGCGGCATGGCGCCGATCAACCGCGGCTTCTTCACCGCGGCCGCGGTGTCGCTCGTGCTGGTCGCCGTCGCCGCGTTCACCTACCTGCCGGAGATCTCCGACGGCGTGGACATGGAGGTCAGCCCGCAGGTCCTCGGCTTCGTCGCGGTGCTGATCGGCGTCGTGCTCGCCGCGGCGATCCAGCAGCTGACCGGCTACTTCACCGAGACCAGCCGCAAGCCGGTCAAGGACGTCGGCCGCAGCTCGCTCACCGGGCCGGCGACGGTCATCCTGTCCGGCATCTCCCTGGGCCTGGAGTCCGCCGTGTACGCCGCGCTCCTCATCGGCGGCGCGGTCTACGGCGCCTTCCTCATCGGTGGCGGCGCGGCGCTCTACGCCGTCGCCCTCGCCGGCTGCGGCCTGCTCACCACCGCCGGCGTCATCGTGGCCATGGACACCTTCGGTCCGGTGAGCGACAACGCCCAGGGCATCGCCGAGATGTCCGGCGACGTCGACGAGGCGGGCGCGCAGGTGCTCACCGACCTCGACGCCGTGGGCAACACGACCAAGGCGATCACCAAGGGCATCGCGATCGCGACCGCGGTCCTGGCGGCGACGGCGCTCTTCGGGTCCTACAACGCGCAGATCGACGTGGCGCTGGCCGACGCGGGCGACACCCTCGGGGACGCGTTCAGCCTCGTGAACCCGAACAACATCGTCGGCGCCATCATCGGCGCGGCCGTGGTCTTCTTCTTCTCCGGCCTGGCGATCAGCGCGGTCTCGCGGGCCGCCGGCCGGGTGGTCTTCGAGGTGCGGGAGCAGTTCCGCAGCAAGCCCGGGATCATGGACTACACCGAGAAGCCCGACTACGGCGCGGTCGTCGACATCTGCACCAAGGACTCGCTGCGCGAGCTGGCCACCCCGGGTCTGCTCGCCGTCCTGGCGCCGGTCGCGGTCGGCTTCGGGCTGGGCTTCGGCCCGCTCGCGGCCTACCTGGTGGGCGCCATCGCCGCCGGCACCCTGATGGCGGTCTTCCTCTCCAACTCCGGTGGCGCGTGGGACAACGCCAAGAAGATGGTCGAGGACGGCGCCTACGGCGGGAAGGGCAGTGAGGCGCACGCGGCCACGGTCATCGGCGACACCGTCGGCGACCCGTTCAAGGACACCGCGGGCCCGGCGATCAACCCGCTGATCAAGGTGATGAACCTCGTGGCGCTCATCATCGCCCCGGCGGTCGTCAGCCTCTCCGTCGGCGAGGACGCCAACGACCCGGTGCGGGTGCTCATCGCTCTGGTGGCGACGGCGATCATCGTCGCCGCCGTGGTGATCTCGAAGCGGCGCTCCGTCGTCATCGGCGAGGACACCGGGCAGACGACGGGGACGCTCACCACCTCCGCTCCCTGATCCGACCCGCACCGCGACCCTCCCGCCGGCCGGCGGGAGGGTCGCGGCCGGTCGGGACCCGACCCCTTCGCGGGAGTCGGTCGGTGCCCGCGGGAACAGCGACGGCGCGCGCACGTTCGAGAGGGCGACGGCGCGCCCACGGACGGTCACCCCGGCCACGTGTCGGTCCCGTGGCCTACCGTGGCGCGCCTAGGCGGCAGCGCGGCCCCCGCGCCGCGGCTCGACGCCGCCGACGCACACGGCATCACCGCGCAGTACCGACAGGAGCACCGTGCCCACCAAGACCAGGCAGAGCCAGAGCAGCGGCGACACCGCCGGCGGGACCGCCACCCCCGCCCGGCGCGGCTCGGCCGCGTCCACGGGCAAGCCGCTGGTCATCGTGGAGTCGCCGACCAAGGCGAACAAGATCGCCGGCTACCTCGGCAGCGACTACGTCGTCGAGGCCAGCGTCGGGCACATCCGCGACCTGCCGCGCAACGCCGCCGATGTCCCGGCCGAGCACAAGGGCGCCGCGTGGGCCCGGCTCGGCGTCGACGTCGACAACTCCTTCGAGCCGCTCTACGTGGTCAGCCCCGACCGCAAGCAGCAGGTGAGCCGGCTCAAGCAGCTGGTCAAGAACGCCAGCGAGGTCTACCTCGCCACGGATGAGGACCGCGAGGGCGAGGCCATCGCCTGGCACCTGGTCGACACGCTCAAGCCCCGCGTGCCCGTGCACCGCATGGTCTTCCACGAGATCACCCCCGAGGCGATCGCCCGCGCCGTCGCCAACCCGCGCGAGCTCGACACCGACCTCGTCGACGCCCAGGAGACCCGGCGCATCCTCGACCGGCTGTACGGCTACGAGGTCAGCCCGGTGCTGTGGAAGAAGGTCCTGCCCAAGCTCTCGGCCGGCCGGGTCCAGTCGGTCGCGACCCGCATCGTCGTCGAGCGCGAGCGGGAGCGGATGGCCTTCCACGCCGCCGACTACTGGTCGCTCGAGGGCACCTTCGCCGTCCCGGGGCAGGCCGCCGGCGCCGACGAGGGGGAGCCCACCACGGTGCGGGCCAAGCTGGTCAGCGTCGACGACAGCCGGGTCGCCACCGGCAAGGACTTCGACCCCGCCACCGGCCGGGTCACCGGCGAGGTCGTGCACCTCGACGAGGCCGGCGCCCGCGGGCTGGCCGCGCGGCTCGAGGGCCGGCAGGTCTCGGTCAGCCGGGTCGACGAGAAGCCCTACCGCCGTCGTCCGTACGCGCCGTTCACCACCTCCACGCTGCAGATGGAGGCCGGCCGCAAGCTCGGCTGGTCCTCGGCGCAGACCATGCGGGTGGCCCAGCGGCTGTACGAAAACGGCCACATCACCTACATGCGCACCGACTCGACCAACCTGTCCGAGGAGGCGATCAACGCGTCCCGGCAGCAGGCGCGCGAGCTCTACGGCGACGCCTACGTCCCGGCCGAGGCGCGGCGGTACAGCAAGAAGTCCAAGGGCGCGCAGGAGGCGCACGAGGCGATCCGCCCCGCCGGGGACAGCTTCCGCACCCCCGGTCAGCTGGCCGCCGAGCTCGCCCGCGACGAGTTCCGCCTCTACGAGCTGATCTGGCAGCGGACCGTCGCCTCGCAGATGGCCGACGCCGTCGGGCAGACGGTCAGCATCCGCCTGGCCGGCCGCAGCGCGACCGACGAGGCGGTCGAGTTCACCGCGTCGGGTCGCACCATCACCTTCCCCGGCTTCCTGCGCGCCTACGTCGAGTCCCGCGACGAGGGCGCGCAGAAGGACGGCGACGACGACCACGGCAGCGACGACGCCGAGCGCCGGCTGCCCCGCCTGGAGCGCGGCCAGCAGCTGGACACGCAGGCGCTCGACCCGAAGGGGCACACCACCCAGCCGCCGTCGCGGTACACCGAGCCGAGCCTCGTCGCCCGGCTGGAGGAGCTGGGCATCGGCCGGCCCTCCACGTTCGCCTCGATCATGCAGACGATCCAGGACCGCGGATACGTGTGGAAGAAGGGCAACGCCCTGGTGCCCTCGTTCATCGCGTTCGCCGTGGTCAACCTGCTGGAGCAGCACTTCGCCCAGCTCGTCGACTACGACTTCACCGCCTCGCTGGAGCAGGAGCTCGACGAGATCGCCGGCGGCAACCTGCAGCGGGTCGACTGGCTGACCGAGTTCTACTTCGGCGGCGAGGGGCGCGGCAGCGGCATCGCCGAGTCCGGTGGCCTGAAGCAGATCGTCGGCCAGCGGCTGGAGGAGATCGACGCCCGCGGCGTGAACTCCATCCCGCTGCAGGCCACCTCGCGCGACGGCGAGCCGGTCGTCGTCCGGGTGGGCCGGTACGGCCCGTACCTGCAGGCCGGCGGCGAGGACGGCGCGCGGGTCAGCATCCCGGAGGACATCGCGCCCGACGAGCTCACCGAGGAGAAGGTGCGCGAGCTGCTCGAGGCGCCCTCCGGTGACCGGGAGCTCGGCACCGACCCGGAGTCCGGGCACCCCGTCGTCGTGAAGGCCGGCCGCTACGGCCCCTACGTCACGACCGTCGTCCCCGAGGGCAGCAAGGAGAGCCCGCGGACGGCGAGCCTGTTCGCGTCGATGTCGCCGGAGACGCTGACCATCGACGACGCGCTGAAGCTGCTCACGCTGCCGCGCACGGTGGGCACCGCCCCCGACGGCGAGGAGATCCAGGCGCTCAACGGCCGCTACGGGCCGTACCTGAAGAAGGGCACCGACTCCCGGTCGCTGGACGGCGAGGAGAAGCTGTTCACCGTCACCCTGGACGAGGCGCTGGCGATCTTCGCCCAGCCCAAGCAGCGCGGCCGTGCCGCGGCGAAGGCGCCGCTCAAGGAGCTGGGCCCCGACCCGGTCACCCAGGGGCAGATCACCCTGCGGGAAGGCCGCTTCGGCCCCTACGTGACCGACGGCGAGACCAACGCCAGCCTGCGCAAGGGCGACGACGTCGAGACGATCACCCTCGACCGGGCCGCGGAGCTTCTCGCCGACCGGCGCGCTGCCGGTCCGGCCAAGAAGAAGAAGGCCGCGAAGAAGACCACGGCCAAGAAGACGGCGGCGAAGAAGACCACGGCGAAGAAGACAGCGGCCACGAAGGCCCCGGCGAAGAAGCAGGCCGCCGACGCACCGGTCACGGCAGGCTGAGCGGCAACCTCAGGCGGGCAGCGAGCCGACGGCGAAGATCCGCCGGAAGGGCAGCAGCGTCGTCCCGTCGGGGCGCTCGGGGTAGGCCTCGCGCAGCGCGGCGGCGTACTCGGCGGTGAACTCGGCCGCGTCGTCGTCCCCGAGCCGGGCCAGCACCGGCCGCAGCTGGGTCGCGCGCACCCAGGCGAGTACGGGGTCCGAACCCGTCAGCACGTGCAGGTAGGTCGTCTCCCAGACGTCGACCGTCAGCCCCGCGGCGGTGAGGACGTCGAAGTAGCCCCCGGGCTCCAGGACGACGTCGCTGCCCCGCGGGACGTTGCCCACCTGGTCCGCCCAGCGGGACGACCGGCACAGTTCACGCAGCAGTACGTGCGTCGGCGCGCCGAAGTTGCCCGGCACCTGCACGGCCAGCCACCCGCCTGGGGACAGGCGCGACCGCCACTCGACGAGCAGCCGCTCGTGGCCGGGCACCCACTGGAGCACCGCGTTGGTGACCAGCACGTCGACCGGTCCGGACGGCCGCCAGTCGCGGACGTCCTGTAGGACGAAGTCCACCCGCCCGGGGCGGGCGTGCGCCCTGGCCGCGGCCAGCATGGCGGCCGATGAGTCGACGCCGGTGACGCGCGCGCCGGGCCAGCGCTGGGCGAGACGCGCGGTGAGCGAGCCCTCGCCGCAGCCGCGATCCACCACGACCGCTGGGGACACCGCCCGGACGCGCGCCATCAGGTCGGCGAAGGGCCGGGAGCGCTCGTCGCCGTACCGGAGGTACAGCGCGGGATCCCAGGCGCCGCCGTCGGTTCTCGCGGGATCGGGTCGCACCACCCTTCGGAACGCTAGTCGGCCGGCGGGCCACGCGGACGACCGATGCAGTTCCGTGCCTCCTCCGGGCGGGAACGTGCCTGGATCGTCGGTCCCGGCCGGTAACGTGAGGCCGCGCTCGGGGCTGCCTGTCCCGTTCCTACGTCCCCGGGAGTCGTGATCCAGTCCGACCCGACGCCTCCGGTGTCGCCGAGCGAGGAGCCGGCGATGCCGGGCTCCAGCACCCCGCACCCGCCCGCCGGCTCGGCGGGCGAGCCCGCCGCGCCGCCCCAGGCGGACGCGCTCGGGTCGGTCGGCCTGGCCGACAAGCTGCGCTCGGTCCTGCGGATCCGCGACTTCCGCCGGCTCTGGTACAGCACCAGCCTGTCGAGCTTCGGTGACTGGCTGGGGCTGCTGGCCATCACGGCCACGGCCACCGCGCAGTTCGACGAGTTCGCCGCGCAGAACTTCGCCCTCGGCGCGGTCCTGCTCTTCCGGCTGCTGCCCGCGATCGTCCTGGGCCCGGTGGCCGGTGCCTTCGCCGACCGCTTCGACCGCCGCAAGACGATGGTCGCCACTCACGTCGTGCGCTTCGCGCTGTTCGCGTCGATCCCGCTGGTCAACGAGATCGTCTGGCTGTTCATCGCCCAGTTCGTGATCGAGGCCGTGAGCCTCTTCTTCATCCCGGCGAAGGACGCCGCCGTCCCCAACATGGTCCGGCGGGACCAGCTGGAGCCGGCCAACCAGCTCTCGCTGGTGACCACCTACGGGCTCACGCCGGTGCTGGCGGCGGTGGTGTTCGCGCTGCTGGCGGTCATCGGTGCGCCGCTGAGCGAGGCCTGGTCCGGGTTCGACGAGGTCGACCTCGCCCTGTACCTCAACGCGCTGACCTACCTGGTCGCCGCGGTGATCATCTGGAACCTGCCGTCGATCAGCGGGCGTCGCGCCACCGCCCCGGTGTCCGAGGGCGGGGAGAGCTTCCTGGGCTCGCTGCGCAGCGGCTTCACCTTCGCCGGGCACACGCCGCTGGTGCGCGGCCTGGTCGTCGGCATCAGCGGCGCGTTCATGGCCGCGGGCGTGGTCATCGCCACCGGCCAGGCCTTCGCCCAGTCCCTCGACGCCGGCTCGGCCGCCTACGGCCTGCTGTTCGGCGCGGTCTTCGTCGGCCTGGGCATCGGCATCTCCGTGGGACCCAGCGTGGCCCGCGACCTGTCCCGCCAGCGGCTGTTCGGGGTTGCCATCGTCGGCGCCGGGATCATGGTGACGGTGCTCGTGTGGAGCGTCGCGCTGTGGATGGCGCTCGTGCTCGTCGTCGCGATGGGGTTCTTCGCCGGGATCGCCTACCTCGCCGGGTTCACGCTGCTGGGCACCGAGGTCGACGACGCCGTGCGCGGCCGCACGTTCGCGCTGGTGAACTCGCTGGTCCGGGCGGCGCTGATCCTCAGCCTCGCCTTCACGCCCTTCGCCGTCGGCCTGTTCGAGCGCCGGACCGTCGACCTCGGCTGGTTCGACGTGGTGCTCAGCGGCGAGCGGCTGGCGCTGTTCGCCGCCGGGCTCATCGCCATCGGCGTCGGCGTCCTGGCCTACCGGCAGATGGACGACGGCCGGCCGGTGCCGCTGGTCGCCGACGTCGTCACCGCCCTGCGCCGCGACACGACGGCGCGGCGGCGGCTGGCCGGGGGCGGCGTGCTCATCGCGTTCGAAGGCGGGGAGGGAGCCGGCAAGTCCACCCAGGTGAAGCGGCTGCAGGAGTGGCTCACCAGCGAGGGGCTGGTCGCGAAGGCGACGTTCGAGCCGGGCGCGACGCCGTCGGGCGCCGGGATCCGCTCGATCCTGCTGGACCGCTCGCACGCCGGCATCACGCCGCGCTCGGAGGCGCTGCTCTACGCCGCCGACCGTGCCCAGCACGTCGACGACGTCGTCCGGCCCGCCCTCGAGGCGGGCGAGGTGGTCATCACCGACCGCTTCGTGGACAGCTCGCTGGCCTACCAGGGCGCCGGCCGGACCATCCCCCTGGACGACGTCCGCTCGCTCAGCCGGTGGGCGACAGGTGGCCTGCGGCCGGACCTGACGGTGCTGCTCGACCTGCCGCCGGAGACGGGGCTGGCGCGGGCCCGTGGCCGCGCGGCCGCCGACCGGATGGAGTCGGAGTCCCTCGAGTTCCACCAGCGGGTGCGGCAGACCTTCCGCGCGCTCGCCGAGACCGACCCCGACCGGTACCTGGTGCTCGACGCGACCGGCAGCCCCGACGAGCTGGCCGCGGCCGTCCGGGTGCGGGTCGCGGACCTGCTCTCGGGACTGCCCCTGCAGACGCTCCCGCCGGACGACGCCGGCGGCGACGAGGGGCGTGCCGGCCGCCAGCACGCGCCCGCCGCGCGCCGCCCGCACGTGCAGACCGGCGCCACCCCCCAGCTGCACCCGTGAGCGGCGCGGACGTCTGGGCCCGGGTCATCGGGCAGCCGACCGTGGTCGACGAGCTCCGGGCGGCCGTCGCCGACCCCGCCGCGATGACCCACGCCTGGCTGTTCACCGGCCCGCCGGGGTCCGGCCGGTCGGTCGCCGCGCGCGCCTTCGCCGCGGCGCTGCAGTGCCCGGCCGGTGGCGACGGCACCTGCCACGCCTGCCGGACGGTGCTCGCCGGCACCCACGCCGACGTCACGGTGATCGTCCCGGACGGGTTGTCGATCGGGGTCGCCGAGGCGCGCGAGCTGGTGCGCGTCGCCGGCCGGTCGCCGACCCAGGGGCGCTGGCAGACGATCCTGGTCGAGGACGCCGACCGGATGAGCGAGGCGGCCGCCAACGCCGTCCTCAAGATGATCGAGGAACCGCCACCGCGGACGGTGGTGATGCTCTGCGCGCCGAGCCTGCACCCCGACGACGTGCCGGTCACCATCCGCTCGCGCTGCCGGGTGGTGGCGCTGCGCACCCCGCCGGTGGCGGCGGTGGCCGAGGTGCTCGAGGCCGACGGCGTCGACCCGGCGCTGGCCTCGTGGTCGGCGGCGGCCTCGGGTGGGCACGTCGGCCGGGCTCGGCGCCTGGCCCGTGACGAGGACGCGCGGCTGGCCCGCAAGGCGGTGCTCGACGTCCCGCTGCGGCTGGTCTCGCTGACCGCCTGCATGGACGCCGCCGACGACCTCGTCGGCTCGGCCAAGGAGGAGACGGAGGCCGCGACCGAGGTGCTCGACGACGCCGAGACCGAGGCGCTCAAGGCCAGCCTCGGCGTCGGCGCGCGTGGGCCCGGGGTCGTGGCGGCCAGCCGGGGCAGCGCGGGGCAGCTCAAGGAGCTGGAGCGGCGGCAGAAGTCGCGGGCCACCCGCATCGGCCGCGACTCGCTGGACCGCGCGCTGGTGGACCTCGCGGGGCTGTACCGGGACGCGATGGTGCTCGACTCCGCCCCCGACGCGGACCTGCCGCTCAACCACCCCGACCGGCGGGCCGACGCCGCCGAACTGGCCCGCCGGATCGGCGCCGCGGGGGCGCTGCAGCGGATCGACGCGATCCTCGACTGCCGCACGGCCCTGGAGCAGAACGTCAAGCCGCAGATCGCCGTCGAGGCGCTGACGGTGGCGCTCCGGCTGCCCGCGTAGCGGTCGACGACCCTGCGCCGGGCGGCCGACGGGTTGCCGTAGTCTGTGCGGGCACGTCCGCCGCCTTAGCTCAGTCGGTAGAGCATCTCACTCGTAATGAGAAGGTCGTCGGTTCGATTCCGACAGGCGGCTCTCCTGGGCCAGCGGGTCCGTCCTCCGGGGCGGGCCCGCTGCGTCGTTCCGGGAGCGCCACCAACGCGGACGGCGGCCCACCTCGGGTGAGGTGGGCCGCCGTCGGTGCGCTCGCCGGACCCGGAGGGCCGGGGTGTCGCCTCAGTGGTGGGCGGAGCCGTTCTTGGCGCGCTCGAGCGAGGCCTTGATCTCCTCCTCGGCCGCCTCGCGGCCGACCCACTCCGCGCCCTCGACGGACTTGCCGGGCTCGAGGTCCTTGTAGGTCTCGAAGAAGTGCTGGATCTCCAGGCGATCGAACTCCGACACGTCGGAGATGTCGATCAGGTGCGACATCCGCGGGTCGGTCGCGGGCACGGTGAGGACCTTGTCGTCCCCGCCCGCCTCGTCGGTCATGCGGAACATGCCGATGGCCCGGCAGGTGATCAGGCACCCGGGGAACGTCGGCTCCTCGAGCAGCACGAGGGCGTCGAGCGGGTCGCCGTCCTGTCCCAGGGTGCTCTCGATGTAGCCGTAGTCCGCCGGATAGCGGGTGGAGGTGAACAGCATCCGGTCCAATCGGATGCGTCCGGTGGCATGGTCCAGCTCGTACTTGTTCCGCTGGCCCTTCGGGATTTCTACCGTCACGTCGAACTGCACGCGCCTAGTCTCTCTCATGGCACCTCCGCGCGATTCCCCGGAGGTGCCTTCGTGGGGGGTGGGCACCATCGCGTCGACCGGTTCGACGATCGTCACAGCCAAGACCGGACGGTTCCGTCGGCGCATCGCACTGGGCAGCATCGCCCTCGTCGTCCTTCTCGTCGGCGGCGGCATCGCCCTCTTCGGGGGGCTCGGCGGTGACGACACCCCGGAGGCCGTCCGGGTCGCGGTCGAGGACGCCGAACTGCCCGAGCTGCCCGACGTGACGCCGGTGCTGGCCTCCCTCGACAGCGCCGCGCCCGCCCCCGACCCCGACGTGCTCGCCGCCCGGCTCGGCCCGCTGCTGCAGGCGCCGGGGCTCGGCGCCGGGGTGTCCGCGGAGGTCATCGACGTCGAGAGCGGGGACGTGCTGCTCGGGCTGGACGCCGACGCCCCGTCCACTCCCGCCTCCACGGCCAAGCTGCTCACCGCGGTGGCCGCGCTCACCACGCTGGACCCGGCGCAGACCCTGCCGACGACGGTCGTGGCCGGCGCCACGGCCGGCGAGGTCGTCCTCGTCGGCGGCGGCGACCCCACGCTGTCGCGCACCTCGCCGTCGCAGACCTATCCGGGCGCCGCGACGGTCGCCGACCTCGCCTCGCAGGTGGTCGCCGCCCTTCCCGCCGGCACCAAGGTCACCCGGGTCGTCGTCGACAACTCGCTGTTCACCGGACCGCTCACGGCCACCGGCTGGGGCCCGGCGGACGCGCCCTCGACCTACGCCGCCCCGATCACCGCCACCGCGGTCGACGGCGCGCGGGTCAGCCCGGGCTCCCAGGCCCGCAGCGGGCAGCCCGGCATCGACGCCGGTGCCGCGCTCGCCGACGCCCTCGGTGCGCCCGGGGCGACCGTCGTCCTCGGCGACGCCCCGCAGGGCGCGAAGACCCTGGCCACCGTGCAGTCGGCACCGGTGCCCCGGCTGGTCGAGCAGATGCTCTCGATGTCGGACAACGTGCTCGCCGAGGCGCTGGCCCGTCAGGTCGCGCTGGCCCGCGACCTGCCGGCCTCCTTCGAGGGGGCGGCCCGAGCGGTCGTCGCCGCGGTGGGCGACGCCGGCGTCGGGACCACGGGTGTCTCGCTCGCCGACGGCAGCGGGCTCTCCCGGCTGGACCAGGTGCCCGCCGGCGTGCTCACCGAGATCGTCGCGGGCGCCGCGGACGGCTCGCTGGGCGAGGCCTCCGCGCTGCTCTCCGGCCTCCCTGTCGCCGGCTACGACGGCACGCTGTTCGACCGGGGCGACGCGAACACCGCACCGGGTGCCGTGCGCGCGAAGACCGGCACGCTGCAGGGCGTCCACGCGCTCGCCGGCACGGTGGTGACGCGGGACGGCCGGCTGCTGGCCTTCGCCGTCATCGCCGACCAGTCCACCGGCGAGGCCGCCGCCGAGGCCGCGCTCGACGACGTCGCCGCCACCCTGGCCGCCTGCGGCTGCTGAGAGGACCGCCGTTCCTCGCACGCTCGGCGCGGCCCCTGCAGCAGGGCCTACGGTGAAGCGATGAGCAGCGCCTCCTCGATGGTCGACTGGGATCTCGCCGGCCGCACCGCCCGCTCGCTCATCAACCCCGGCCCGAGCACCACGCGGGAGGACGCCGCGGCCGTCGTCCGCGAGCTGCACGAGGCCGCGGCCACCGCGGTCGCGCACGTGGAGGGCCTCACCGGGATGACCGCCGCCGCCGGGGCGCCCCTGCCCGAGGTCGCCGTCGTCGACCGCCCGGGGTGGGTGGACGCCAACACCCGCGGCATGTCGGCGCTGCTGGACCCGCTCGTGACCGCGCTCGCGGAGCGGCAGGACAGCCGGCCCGGCCCCCTCGCCACCGCCATCGGCTCGCGGGCGACCGGCATCCAGGCCGGCGGCGTCCTCGCGTTCCTCAGCTCCCGCGTGCTCGGCCAGTACGAGGTCTTCGGCAGCGGCGGCCGGCTGCTCCTCGTCGCCCCCAACATCGTGGCCGCGGAGCAGAAGCTCGGCGTCGACCCGTCGGACTTCCGGCTGTGGGTGTGCCTGCACGAGGTCACCCACCAGCTCCAGTTCACCGCCGTCCCGTGGCTGCGGCCCTACCTCGGGGCCCAGATCGCCGAGTTCGTCGAGGCCACCGACCTGACCGTGGACGTCCTGCGCGATCGCGTGCAGGACGTGCTGCGCGGGGTGGTGGGCGCGATCCGCGGTGACGACGGCGACTCCGAGGGCCTGATGGCGCTGATCCGCGACCCCCGCCAGCGCGAGGTGCTCGACCGGGTCACCGCGGTGATGAGCCTGGTCGAGGGGCACGCGGAGTACGTGATGGACGGCGTGGGCCCGGACGTCGTCCCGTCGGTCCGCACACTGCGCAAGCGGTTCGCGCAGCGCCGCAAGGGCCGAGGGCCGGTGGACCGGGTGCTGCGCCGGCTGCTGGGCCTGGAGCAGAAGATGAAGCAGTACGCCGAGGGCCGGGTGTTCGTCGGCGGCGTCGTCGACCGGGCCGGCATGGCGGGCTTCAACCAGGTCTGGGCACGGCCGGAGAACCTGCCCCGGATCGACGAGCTCACCGCCCCCGAGCGCTGGGTGGAGCGGGTGCTGGGCCGTCCGGCCATCCCCGCCTGAGCGTGGTCGGCCCGCACCCCGCCGTGGCCGCGGTCCGCGTGGCCGTCCGTGCCGGCCTGACCGGGCAGCCGGTGCTGGTGGCGTGCAGCGGGGGAGCGGACTCCCTCGCGCTGGCCGCCGCGGTCGCCTTCGAGGCGCCGCGGGCCGGGCTGCCCGCGGGCGCGGTCACCGTCGACCACGGCCTGCAGCCGGGCTCGGCGGAACGGGCGGACCGGACGGCCGCGCTGCTGCGCGGGATGGGGCTGGACCCCGTCGTCGTCCTCCCGGTCGAGGTGGGTGCCGACGGCGGACCCGAGGGCGCGGCCCGCTCGGCCAGGTACGCGGCGCTGGCCGCGGCGGCCGCCGAGCACGGGGCGTGCGTCGCGCTCGGGCACACCCTCGACGACCAGGCCGAGACGGTGCTGCTGGGCCTGGGCCGCGGCTCCGGCCCCCGGTCGGTCGCCGGGATGGTCGAGCGCCGGGGGCCGTGGTGGCGTCCGCTGCTGGGGCTGCGCCGGGCCACCACCCGCGAGGCCTGCGCGGCGCTCGAGCTGCCGGCCTGGGACGACCCCTGGAACGACGACCCCGCCTACACCCGGGTGCGGCTGCGGACCGAGGTGCTCCCGCTGCTGGAGGAGGTCCTCGGTGGCGGCGTCGCGCCGGCGCTGGCGCGCACCGCCGCGTTGCTGCGGACCGACCTCGACGCCCTCGACGACCTGGCCGGCGCGCAGCTCGCCCGACTGGTCGATGCCGGTGGCCTGCCGGCCGCCGACCTCGCGGCGCTGCCCGCCGCCGTCCGCACCCGTGTGCTCCGCGGCTGGCTGCGCCGCGCGGGCGTGCCCGACCTGCAGGCGGTGCACCTGGCCGCCGTGGACGCGCTGGTGGCCGCCTGGCGCGGCCAGGGCCGGGTGGACCTACCCGGCGGCGCGGGCGTCGCCCGCACGTCTGGCAGGCTGGTGCTGCAGGCCCCCGGAGCACCGGCCGGCCGCCCGCACGACCCGCCCCCCTGCACCCGAGGAGAGTCCGTGAGCGACGCCGTCAGCACCACGGGGGCGCTGGGCCCCGACCACGGCTACGGGCCCGACATCGACCACGTGCTGCTCAGCGAGGAGCAGATCCAGGCGAAGATCGGCGAGCTCACCGAGCAGGTCGCCGCCGACTACGCGGGCAAGGAGGTCCTGCTCGTCGGCGTCCTCAAGGGCGCGGTGCTGTTCATGAGCGACTTCGCCCGCGCGCTGCAGCTGCCGACGCAGATGGAGTTCATGGCGGTCTCCTCCTACGGCTCGGCGACCAGCTCCTCGGGCATCGTCCGGATCCTCAAGGACCTCGACCGCGACATCACCGGCAAGCACGTGCTCGTGCTCGAGGACATCATCGACTCCGGGCTCACGCTGTCCTGGCTGCTGAAGAACCTGGGCGCGCGCTCGCCGGCCTCGCTGGAGGTGTGCGCGCTGCTGCGCAAGCCCGACGCGGTCAAGGTCCAGGTACCGGTGAAGTACCTCGGCTTCGACATCCCCAACGAGTTCGTCGTCGGCTACGGCCTCGACTACGCCGAGCGCTACCGCGACCTGCCCTACATCGCGACCCTCAAGCCGGAGGTCTACACCTCCTAGGAGGCGTCGGGGACGGCGGTGTGCCCCGATCGGTGCACGCGGGCTCTCGCCCAGGGATCGCACAGGGTCGCCGGTGTACCTTCGGTTGCGACGATGCTGCGCCGAGCGCCGGGGGCCCTGCCCGGGTCGCTGGCAGTGTCACCGGACGAGCAGGAGGGTCGACGGGCAGACCGGTTCCGCCGGTGCCCGGCATCGGTGTATGGAACGTAAGAAGTTCTACCGCTCCGTGTGGTTCTGGGTCGTCATCGTCGTCATCCTGGCCCTCACGCTCTCCTCGCTGCTCGGACGCGGCGGCAACGCCACCGAGATCTCCACAGCCACGGCGCTGACCCAGATCGAGGACGACAACGTCGAGTCGGCGACGCTCAACACCAAGGAGCAGACCCTCGAGCTCGAGCTGCGCGACGAGGTCGAGGGGAGCACCGACGTCGTCGCCTCCTACCCGGTGGCCGTCGAGGAGACGATCGTCGAGCTGCTCCGCGAGGGCGACACCGACGACTTCGACACGAACGTCACCCAGGAGAGCCTCCTGGTCAGCCTGCTCATCGGCTTCCTGCCGTTCCTGATCCTGCTCCTGCTGCTGTTCTGGCTGTTCAACTCCATGCAGGGCGGCGGCCGCGGGGTGATGGCCTTCGGCAAGTCCAAGGCCAAGCAGATCACCAAGGACATGCCGAAGACGACGTTCGCCGACGTCGCCGGCGCCGACGAGGCCGTCGAAGAACTGCACGAGATCAAGGACTTCCTGCAGAACCCGGTCAAGTTCCAGGCCGTGGGCGCGAAGATCCCGAAGGGCGTGCTGCTGTTCGGCCCGCCCGGGACCGGCAAGACCCTGCTCGCCCGTGCCGTCGCCGGCGAGGCCGGGGTGCCGTTCTTCTCCATCTCCGGCTCGGACTTCGTCGAGATGTTCGTCGGTGTCGGCGCCAGCCGCGTGCGCGACCTGTTCGAGCAGGCCAAGACCAACGCCCCGGCGATCATCTTCATCGACGAGATCGACGCCGTCGGCCGGCACCGCGGCGCCGGCATGGGCGGCGGGCACGACGAGCGCGAGCAGACCCTCAACCAGATGCTGGTCGAGATGGACGGCTTCGACGTCAAGGGCGGCGTCATCCTCATCGCCGCGACCAACCGGCCGGACATCCTGGACCCCGCGCTGCTGCGCCCGGGCCGCTTCGACCGGCAGATCGCCGTCGACCGGCCCGACCTCGAGGGCCGCAAGGCGATCCTCACCGTCCACGCGCAGGGCAAGCCGCTCGCGCCGGACGTCGACCTGGAGACCGTCGCCCGCCGCACCCCCGGGTTCACCGGCGCCGACCTCGCCAACGTGCTCAACGAGGCGGCGCTGCTCACCGCCCGGCACAACAACTCGCTGATCACCGACGCCACCCTCGAGGAGGCGATCGACCGCGTCATCGCCGGCCCCGAGCGCAAGACCCGGGCGATGAGCGAGAAGGAGAAGAAGGTCACCGCCTACCACGAGGGCGGCCACGCGCTCGTGGCGCACGCGCTGCCCAACCTGGACCCGGTGCACAAGGTGACGATCCTGCCGCGCGGGCGCTCGCTCGGGCACACCCTCGTGCTGCCGACCGAGGACAAGTACACCCAGACCCGCTCGGAGATGATCGACACCCTGGCCTACGCGCTCGGCGGTCGCGCCGCCGAGGAGCTGGTCTTCCACGAGCCGACGACGGGTGCCGGCAACGACATCGAGAAGGCCACCGCGATGGCCCGGTCGATGGTCACGCAGTACGGCATGAGCGCCAAGCTGGGTGCGGTCAAGTACGGCAGCGGTGACTCCGAGCCGTTCATGGGCCGCGACATGAGCACCCGGCCGGACTACTCCGAGGCCGTCGCCGCCGACATCGACGCCGAGATCCGGGCGCTGATCGAGGCCGCGCACGACGAGGCCTGGGAGATCCTGGTCGAGTACCGGCACGTCCTCGATCAGCTGGTCCTCGAGCTGATGGAGAAGGAGACGCTGTCGAAGGAGGACATGGCGCGGATCTGCGCGCCTGTCGTCAAGCGGCCGTCGATGGCTCCCTACAACGGCTTCGGCAAGCGGACGCCGTCGGACCAGCCGCCGGTGCAGACACCGGCCGAGCGGGCCGGGAACAACGGCCACAACCCCACACCGGTGGGGGACGTCGGCGCGCCCGTCAACCGATGAGCATCGTCCCCGGCGAGCCCGAGGACCGGGTCGAGCCGGCCCTGGACCGCATCGACTCCGCCCGCGCGGAGGCGGCGGTGCGCGAGCTGCTGCTGGCGATCGGCGAGGACCCGGACCGGCCGGGGCTGCAGGACACCCCGGCGCGGGTGGCCCGGGCCTACGCCGAGACCTTCGCCGGGCTCTGGCAGGACCCGTACGACGTCCTGGCGACGACGTTCGAGGAGAACCACGACGAGCTCGTGCTGGTGAAGGACATCCCGATGTACTCCACCTGCGAGCACCACCTGGTGCCCTTCCACGGCCAGGCCCACGTGGGCTACATCCCGGCGGAGGACGGCCGGGTGACCGGGCTGTCGAAGATCGCGCGGCTGGTCGAGGTCTACGCGCGGCGGCCCCAGGTGCAGGAGCGGATGACCCGGCAGATCGCCGACGCCCTGGACGAGGTGCTCAAGCCGCGCGGCGTCCTCGTCGTCGTCGAGGCCGAGCACCTCTGCATGGCGATGCGGGGGATCCGGAAGCCGGGCTCGACCACCGTCACCTCCGCCGTCCGCGGGATCATCCGCGACAACGCGGCCACCCGGAGCGAGGCGATGAGTCTCGTGCTGGGCAGGTGAGCACCGCCCTCCCACGGCCGGGTCGCTGCGTGGTGATGGGCGTCCTCAACGTCACGCCGGACTCGTTCTCCGACGGCGGGTGCTTCTCCGACCCGGCGACGGCGATCGCGCACGGCCTGGCGATGCACGCAGCCGGCGCCGACTACGTCGACGTGGGCGGGGAGTCCACCCGGCCGGGAGCGGACCGCGTGGACGCCGGCGAGGAGTGCAGCCGGGTGGTGCCGGTGATCCGCGAGCTGGCCGCGGCGGGGGTGCGCACGAGCGTGGACACCACCCGGGCGGAGGTCGCGGAGGCCGCGATCGCCGCCGGGGCCGAGCTGGTCAACGACGTCAGCGGTGGCCTGGCGGACAAGCACATGGCCGATCTGGTGGCCGAGGCGCGCGTGCCGTGGGTGCTCATGCACTGGCGCGGGCACAGCCGGGAGATGTACGCCGCCGCGCAGTACGGGGACGTCGTCACCGAGGTCTGCGCGGAGCTCACCGCCCGCGTCGAGGACGTCGTCGCCGCGGGCGTGGCCCCGGAGCAGCTGGTGCTGGACCCCGGGCTGGGGTTCGCCAAGAACGCCGAGCACAACTGGGCGCTGCTGGGCGGGCTGGACCGGCTGACCGCGCTCGGCCTGCCCGTCCTGGTGGGCGCCTCCCGCAAGACGTTCCTCGGCCGGCTGCTCGCCGGACCCGACGGCGCCGTGCGCCCCGCGGGCGACCGCGACGCCGCCACCCTGGCGACGACGGTGCTCGCGGCCGAGGCGGGTGTGTGGGGCGTCCGGGTGCACGACGCCGCCGCGTCGGTCGACGCGGTGCGCACGGTCGCGGCCGTGCAGGCCGCCCGGAGGGGACGCCGTGGCTGAGCACCACACCGACCGCATCACGCTGCGCGGCATCCGCGCCCACGCGCACCACGGCGTCTACGGCTTCGAGCGCGAGCGCGGGCAGCTGTTCGTCGTCGACGCCGTCCTGGAGCTGGACACCGCGCCGGCCGCGGCCACCGACGACCTCGAGCTGACCGTCGACTACGCGACCCTGGCGCAGCGGCTGCACGCCGTGCTGGCCGGCGAACCTGTCGACCTGCTCGAGACGCTGTGCCGCCGGCTGGCCGACGTCTGCCTGGCCGAACCGATCGTGACGGCTGCGGAGATCACCGTGCACAAGCCGCAGGCCGAGCTCGGCGTGCCCTTCGACGACGTCACGGTGAGCATCCGCCGCGAGCGCTCGTGAGCACCGCCGTCCTCTCGCTGGGTGCGAATCTCGGGGACCGCGCCGCCACCCTGCGGAGCGCGCTGGCCGCGCTGTCCGCCGACGGGCTGGTGGCGCACTCCGACCTCTACGAGACCCCGCCCTGGGGTCCGGTCGAGCAGCCGCCGTACCTCAACGCGATCGCGGTGGTGCGCGGTGGCCGCGACGCCCGGGGATGGCTCGAGCGGGCGCACGAGCTGGAGCAGGCCGCCGGGCGCACCCGCGAGGTCCGCTGGGGCGCCCGCACGCTCGACGTCGACGTCGTCACCGTGTCCGGGGACGACGGGCAGCCGGTGCGCTCCGACGATCCCGAGCTGACCCTGCCGCACCCGCGGGCGCACGAGCGGGCGTTCGTGCTGGTGCCGTGGCTGGCCGTGGATCCCGCCGCCGCGCTGCCCGGGCGCGGAGTCGTGCGCGACCTGCTGGCGTTGCTGGACCCGGCCGACGTGGCCGCGGTCGTGCGCTGGGAGCCGGAGCCGGAGCCGCGGCCGTGACCCCCGTGCGCCGTCGCGATCTCGTGGTCCTGGCCGCGGGGCTGGCCCTGGCCGCCTGGCTGCTGGTCCGTTCCGTGTACGGCGACCTGCCGCCGCTGCACTGGTGGCTGTCGCTGCCGCTGGCCGTCCTCGCTGTCGCCGAGGGGCTGGCCGCGCGCACCCTTCGGTCCCGGCTGGCCGCGGAGCGCGCGGCGCGGGCCGGCCGCGGTCCCACCGGCCGCGACGCCGCCGCCGTCCGGCCGGTCGAGCCGATGCTCGTGGCGCGGCTGGCGGTCCTGGCCCAGGCCAGCGCCTATGTCGGCGCGGTGTTCGTCGGCGTCTGGACCGGGGTGCTGCTGCACGTCGGCCCGGCGGTGGGGCGGTTGCAGGCGGCCTCCGGCGACACCGTCACCGCGTCGCTCGGCGTCCTCAGCTCCGCGGCCCTGGTCGCGGCCGCGCTGTGGCTGGAGAGCGTGTGCCGGGTGCCGCCGGACGACCAGGAGCCGACCGGCGGCGTCGCGGCCTGACTACACCGCGCCCGCGGTCTCCGGCACCGCCCCCTCGACGGACCGGCGCAGCGCCGCGTGCAGCGACTCGGGGGTGAGCACGCCGAGGAACCTGTCGCCGTCCAGCACCGCGACCCAGCCGGCCTCGTGCTGGAGCATGGTCGCGAACGCGGTCTTGAGCGAGGCGTCCGCCGGCACCCACGCCTCCATCCGGCGGCAGGCGTCCCGCACCGTGCCCGACCCGGTGGCGCGCTCCGCGGAGAGCCAGCCGTGCAGGTTCTCCCGGTCGTCGAGGACGACCGCCCACCGGGCGCCCACCCGTTCCAGCGCGCTGCGGGCGTCGGCCAGGCCGTCGTCGACGTGCACCACCGGCGGCTGCTCCAGGTCGGCGACGTCGATGGAGGTGACCGCCAGCCGCTTGAGCCCCCGGTCGGACCCCACGAAGTCGGCGACGAAGTCGTTCGCCGGCCGGCCCAGCAGGTCGGCCGGGGTGGCGAACTGCTCGACCCGCCCGCCGTGGCTCATGACCGCGATGCGGTCGCCGAGGCGCACGGCCTCCTCGATGTCGTGGGTGACGAACACGATCGTCTTCCGGACGGCCTGCTGCAGGCGCAGGAACTCCGACTGGAGCCGCTCGCGGACCACCGGGTCGACGGCGGAGAACGGCTCGTCCATGAGGAGCACCGGCGGGTCGGCGGCCAGGGCGCGGGCGACGCCGGCCCGCTGGCGCTGCCCACCGGAGAGCTGGTGGGGGTACCTGTCGGCGTGCAGCGACGGGTCCAGGCCGACCAGGTCGAGCAGCTCGGCCACGCGCTCCCGGATGCGGGCGCGGTCCCAGCCGAGCAGCCGCGGCACGGTGCCCACGTTCGCGCGCACCGTCTGGTGCGGGAAGAGCCCGACGTTCTGGATGACGTAGCCGATCCGGCGGCGCAGCCGCACCGGGTCGACCTTCGTGACGTCCTCGCCGCCGATCAGGATCCGGCCGGTCGTGGGTTCGATGATCCGGTTGATCATCTTCATCGTCGTCGTCTTGCCGCAGCCGGAGGGGCCGACGAGGACCGTGAGCTCGCCGGCGGCGAAGGTGAGGTCGAGGTCGGCGACCCCGACGGTCCCGTCGGCGTAGACCTTGCTCAGGCCCTCGAGCCGGATCTCCTCGGCGCCGCCGGGACCTGCGGGCGACGGTGGGGGAGCAGTAGCGTCCACGACGTGACCTCCCTGGGACGCGCTCGGTGCTGAACGCGGCAGTGCTCGCGGCGGAGGAGGCGCCGAACCCCTGGTTCGACCCCTCCTACGTGGTGGACAACTGGAACTCCATCATGGGCTACCTCGGCGAGCACGTCAGGCTCACGATCGGCGCCGTCGTCCTCGGGACGCTCCTCGCGCTGCCCCTGGCCGTGCTGGCCCGGCGCAGCCGGTACCTGTCCGGGCCGGTCCTCGGCCTGTCCACGCTGATCTACACGATCCCGTCGCTGGCGATGTTCGCGTTCGTCGCGCCGATCACCGGCCTCACGGCGACGACGGTGCTGGTCGGGCTGGTGCTGTACTCGCTGGTCATCCTGGTGCGCAACTTCCTGGCCGGGCTGCAGGGCGTCCCCGACGACGTCCGCGAGGCCGCCCGCGGGATGGGCTACGGCCCCGTCCGGCTCTTCTGGCAGGTGGACCTCCCGCTCGCGCTGCCGGCGTTCATGGCCGGGATCCGCATCGCCACCGTCTCCACCGTCGCCCTGACCACGGTGGGGGTGATCGTCGGGCACGGCGGGCTCGGACAGCTCATCACCGGCGGCTTCAACGCCAACTTCTACCGGGCCGAGATCGTCACCGGCGCCGTCGGCTGCGTGCTCCTGGCGCTGCTGGCCGACCTGCTGCTGGCCGGCACCGAGCGGGTGCTCACCCCGTGGACCCGGCGGGCCGCGACGTGAATCTGCTGGGCGAGGCGTTCCGCTACCTCAACGACCCGTTCAACTGGACGCGGCGCGGCGGGATCCTGGAGCTCCTGCTCGAGCACCTGCGCATCTCCGCCCTCGCCGTCCTCGCCGCCATGCTCGTCGCCCTGCCGATCGGGATCCTGCTCGGGCACACCGGCCGGGGCGGCGGCTTCACCGTCGCGCTGTCCAACGTCTCGCGGGCCGTCCCGACCCTGGCGCTGCTCACGATCTTCGCGGTCACCCCGATCGGCTTCGGTCCGACCGCGACCACCATCGCGCTCGCCGTCTTCGCCATCCCGCCGATCCTCACCAACGCCTACGTCGGGTTCCGATCGGTCGACAGGGACGTCGTGGAGTCGGCGCGGGCCATGGGCATGAACGGCCGGCAGGTCGTCGTCCGCGCCGAGCTCCCCCTCGCGGCGCCGCTGCTCATGACCGGCATCCGTACCGCCGCGGTGCAGGTCGTGGCGACGGCGACCCTGGCCGCGCTGGTGGCCGGGGGTGGGCTGGGGCGGATCATCACGCTGGCCTTCGCGCAGCAGAACTACGGCGTCGTCCTGGCCGGCGCGATCCTCGTGGCCGTGCTCGCCGTCCTGACCGAGCTGCTCCTGGTCGCGGTCTCGTGGGCGCTCACCCCGGGGGAGAAGCGGCTGCCGTTCCTCTCCCCGCCCCGGTCCACCGCCGAACCCGAGCCCACGGCCTCCGGCGTCCCGTTGTAGCCCTCGATGGCAACGGATCCGCCACGGATGCATCCATCTGTTGATCCCGAGCCGAACGACGAGTTGCATATCGGTGCGGGATCCCTCCCGCCAGACACGCGTGGCCCGTCCGGGGCCACGGGACACAGAAGGCGGGTTCCATGCGCATACGTCGACTGCTCCTCCCGCTCGCCCTCGCCGCTGCCCTGACCGCGGCGTGCGGGGAGTCCGGCTCCTCCGGCACCGGTGGTGACTCCGGCGGCAACGAGGCGTCGGGGGACGCCTGCGCCCCGATCGCCGGCGACCAGCTCGTCGTCCTCGAGGACGACGAGGACCTGCAGAACGCCGACAACGTCCTGCCGGCCGTCAACGCGGCGACGGCGGAGGCCAACCCGGCCCTGCTCCCCGCGCTGGACGCCGTCTCGGCGCAGCTCACCACCGACGACCTGATCGAGATGAACGCCGCCGTGGACGTGCAGCGGCAGAGCGCGGAGGACGTCGCCGCCGCCTGGGTGGAGGAGAACGGCGTCACCGAGGGCCTCGAGCAGGGCAGCGGCTCGATCGCGATCGGGGGCGGCAACTTCTCCGAGCCGACGATCCTGGCCAACATCTACGCCGACGTGCTGGAGGCCGCCGGCTTCGACGCCTCGGTGCAGGCCACCGGGAACCGGGAGCTGTACCTGCCGGCCCTGCAGCGCGGCGAGATCCAGGTGCACCCCGAGTACCTCTCGACGGTGACCGAGTTCCTCGAGGGCGACGACGAGAACCAGGTCGCGTCCAACGACGTCCAGGCCACGTACGAGGCGCTGCAGCCGCTGGCCGAGGAGGCCGGGCTGGTGTTCGGCGAGCCCGCCGAGGCGGCCGACCAGAACGCCTTCGCCGTGACCCAGGCGTTCGCCGACGAGCTCGGCGTGAGCACGCTGTCGGAGCTGGCCGACGCCTGCGGGGACGGATCGCTGGTGCTCGGCGGCCCGGGTGAGTGCCCGACCCGCCCGTTCTGCCAGCCCGGTCTGGAGGACACCTACGGCCTGGAGTTCGCCTCGTTCCAGGAGTACGACGCCGGAGGGCCGCTGACCAAGGCCGCGCTCCAGCAGGGCGAGATCTCGCTCGGCCTGGTCTTCAGCTCCGACGGCGCCCTCGCCCAGCAGGACTGAGGCGGCTCCACCCTCACCGCGCAGCGTCCTCCCTCACCGCCCGCCACGAGGGAGGACGCTCGACGATCAGGTCACCTGATCGTCGCCGTCAGTACCAGCCGCCGGGGGGCAGTTGCTCCCCGGCGGCGACCGGCGCGGCGATCCGGTTCCCCTCGGGGGCCAGCGGGCACGACCAGCGCGGGTCGTAGGCGCACGACGGGTGGTAGGCGAAGTTGAGGTCGACCACCAGCCGGTCGGCGTCCCGGCCGAGGTCGGCGCCCTTCACCGTGTCGAGCAGGTAGCGGCCGCCGCCGTAGGTGGTCGAACCCGCGGTCCCGTCGCGCAGCGGCAGGAAGACGCCGCCGCCGTACCCGCGAAGCCACCACACGTCGATCCGGCCGAGATCGCCCGGGGCCACCGTGCCCATCCGGTCCAGCCGCACGGTGCCGTCGTCGGCGGTGGGGATCTCCAGGCGCTGCGCGGGGGCCGGCTCGACCGTTGACTCGAACCGCAGCGCGGGGTCGTACGGGGCGTAGGGGAGGCCGCGGAACGCCGCCCGCGCCGCGGCGTCCAGCGGCGAGTCGGGGTGGCCGGCGAAGAGTTCGTCGCGGCCGTCCCGCCACGTCCGCCAGCCCGTCTCGGGGTCGGCGGCCGCGCGGGCCGCGGCGTACAGCGCGGCGACGCGGCGCCGCCAGTCCAGCAGCGACAAGGTCACCGGACCACTCTGTCAGCCGCCTGCGCACCACGCCCCCGCGACCGTCGTCGGAGGTCGAGGAGGGGTGGCGCGCGCCGCTACTCTTGGTGCATGCCCCGACGCGAGACCGACGACGCTGCCGGGGCGTCCAGCGTCCTCGGCGTGCGCGCGCTCCCGGCCGTGGGGGGTTTCCTGCTGGCCGCCGGCGCGACGCTGGCGGTGTTCCTCACCGACAACCCGCAGCTGCTGCGCATCGCGGTCGTCGCCGTGGCCTGGGCCTTCGTGCTGGCCACCTTCGCGGCCGGGCGCCGCGGCGGTGACCGCGCGGCCGCCGCCGCCCGGGAGGCCGAGCTGCGCCGTGCCTACGAGCACGAGCTGGACCTCGAGGTGGCCGCCCGGCGCGAGTACGAGCTGGAGCTGGAGAACGAGCTGCGGCGGGAGACCGAGGAGGCGATGCGCGACGAGCTGGACGCGCTGCGGGGCGAGCTCGGCGCGCTCGCCGACCTGCGCGACGAGGTGGCCCGGGTCGCCGCGCTGCGCGAGGACATCGCCGCCCTGGGCTCGCTGCGCCACGAGCTCGGACAACTGCACGAGCTGCGCGACGACATGGGCCGGCTGCGGGCCGAGCTCACCGAGCAGCTGTCCTCGGAGATGCTGGTCGAGCGCATCATCATGCGCACCCAGGCCAGCCGGCTCCCCGGCGAGGCCGGTCGCCTCGAGGGCCCGGCCCGCCCCGTGGAGGGCGCCGTCCGGAGCGAGGAGTCGCCCCGGGCGCTGACCGGCGGCTGGCCTGCCGTCCGGCTGGACGAGCCGTGGGAGACCCACACCTCGTCCTCGTGGACGTCGCCGCCTCCGGCCACTTCTCTCTTCCAGGGGCCGCAGCCCGCGCGGCTCGGTCCGCCGCCGTCGACCGGGAGCACCACGCCGACCGAGCCCTCGCGCGCCGAGCGCCCGACTCCCGAGCCCCCGACTCCCGAGCGGCCGCTGGGCCCGGCGACCACCGCCTTCCCGCTCAGCCCGCCGCGGCCCGCCGAGCCGGTGCCCTCACCGATGGACTGGCTGGCGTCCCGCTCCTTGCTGGACGACCCCGCCCCGCCGGAGGCGCAGCCGCTGCCGCCGGTGCCGGCCTCCCCGACACCGCAGCGCCGCCGCAGCGAC
>NZ_LWUA01000046.1:0-1555 GCF_005222955.1 Blastococcus sp. CCUG 61487
CGTGAGCAGGAGGTGCTCGCACCCAGCTGGTGGGTGTGTGTGGTCAAGCCCTCGGCCTATTAGTACCGGTCAGCTCCACACCTTGCGGTGCTTCCACTTCCGGCCTATCAACCCGCTGGTCTGGGCGGGGGCCTTACCCGGTTGACCCGGTGAGAGACCTCATCTTGAAGCGAGCTTCCCGCTTAGATGCTTTCAGCGGTTATCCCTGCCGAACGTAGCTAACCAGCAGTGCACCTGGCGGTACAACTGGCACACCAGAGGTTCGTCCGTCCCGGTCCTCTCGTACTAGGGACAGCTCTTCTCAAGTCTCTTACGCGCACGGCGGATAGGGACCGAACTGTCTCACGACGTTCTAAACCCAGCTCGCGTACCGCTTTAATGGGCGAACAGCCCAACCCTTGGGACCTACTCCAGCCCCAGGATGCGACGAGCCGACATCGAGGTGCCAAACCATCCCGTCGATATGGACTCTTGGGGAAGATCAGCCTGTTATCCCCGGGGTACCTTTTATCCGTTGAGCGACACCGCTTCCACATGCCGGTGCCGGGTCACTAGTCCCAGCTTTCGCTCCTGCTCGACCCGTCGGTCTCACAGTCAAGCTCCCTTGTGCACTTGCACTCGACACCTGATTGCCAACCAGGCTGAGGGAACCTTTGGGCGCCTCCGTTACATTTTGGGAGGCAACCGCCCCAGTTAAACTACCCACCTGACACTGTCCCTGATCCGGATCACGGACCGAAGTTAGACATCCAATTCGACCAGAGTGGTATTTCAACGGCGACTCCACGAACACTGGCGTGCCCGCTTCACAGTCTCCCACCTATCCTACACAAGCCGAACCGAACACCAATATCAAGCTATAGTAAAGGTCCCGGGGTCTTTCCGTCCTGCCGCGCGTAACGAGCATCTTTACTCGTAGTGCAATTTCGCCGAGCCTGTGGTTGAGACAGCTGAGAAGTCGTTACGCCATTCGTGCAGGTCGGAACTTACCCGACAAGGAATTTCGCTACCTTAGGATGGTTATAGTTACCACCGCCGTTTACTGGCGCTTGAGTTCTGAGCTTCGCCTTGCGGCTAACCCGTCCCCTTAACGTTCCAGCACCGGGCAGGCGTCAGTCCGTATACATCGTCTTACGACTTCGCACGGACCTGTGTTTTTAGTAAACAGTCGCTTCTCACTGGTCTCTGCGGCCACCCACCGCTACCCGCGCAAGGCGGTTCACAGCAGATGGCCCCCCTTCTCCCGAAGTTACGGGGGCATTTTGCCGAGTTCCTTAACCACAGTTCGCTCGATCGCCTCGGTATTCTCTACCTGACCACCTGAGTTGGTTTGGGGTACGGGCCGCTCGGAACTCGCTAGAGGCTTTTCTCGGCAGCATAGGATCATCCAATTCGCCTCATTCGGCTATGCGTCAGGTCTCACCCTGTATGTCCGACGGATTTGCCTATCGGACGGGCCACACCCTTGCCCCGGTACTACCACTCACCGGTAGGACTACCTTCCTGCGTCACCCCATCGCTTGCCTACTACCAGTCCGGGTCCCGCGCTAGAACC
>NZ_LWUA01000046.1:1777-5063 GCF_005222955.1 Blastococcus sp. CCUG 61487
CGACGGGTTGTTGTGTGAATGCCACGGCTTCGGCGGTGTGCTTGAGCCCCGCTACATTGTCGGCGCGGAATCACTTGACCAGTGAGCTATTACGCACTCTTTCAAGGGTGGCTGCTTCTAAGCCAACCTCCTGGTTGTCTCTGCGACTCCACATCCTTTTCCACTTAGCACACGCTTAGGGGCCTTAGCCGATGATCTGGGCTGTTTCCCTCTCGACTACGAACCTTATCGCCCGCAGTCTCACTGCCACGCTCTCACTTACCGGCATTCGGAGTTTGGTTGACGTCAGTAACCTTGTGGGGCCCATCGGCCATCCAGTGCTCTACCTCCGGCAAGAAACACGTGACGCTGCACCTAAATGCATTTCGGGGAGAACCAGCTATCACCGAGTTTGATTGGCCTTTCACCCCTACCCACAGCTCATCCCCTCAGTTTTCAACCTAAGTGGGTTCGGTCCTCCACGCGGTCTTACCCGCGCTTCAACCTGGCCATGGGTAGATCACTCGGCTTCGGGTCTAGAGCACGCGACTCGATCGCCCTGTTCGGACTCGCTTTCGCTACGGCTACCCCCCACGGGTTAACCTCGCCACGTACCACTAACTCGCAGGCTCATTCTTCAAAAGGCACGCAATCACCCCGCCCGAAGGCTAAGGCTCTCACGGCTTGTAGGCACACGGTTTCAGGTACTATTTCACTCCCCTCCCGGGGTACTTTTCACCTTTCCCTCACGGTACTTGTCCGCTATCGGTCACCAGGGAGTATTCAGGCTTAGCGGGTGGTCCCGCCAGATTCACACCGAATTTCACGGGCTCGGTGCTACTTGGGAAACACGTCCGGGAGATGCAGCATTTTCGTGTACGGGGCTCTCACCCTCTACGGCGACCCCTTCCAGAGGCCTTCCACTAACACCACATTTTCTGACTCCCCGTACCCTCGGCAGAAGGTACTGGACGGTCCCACGACCCCGACCACACAACGCCTGCCGGCTATCACATGCGATCGGTTTAGCCTCATCCGCTTTCGCTCGCCACTACTCACGGAATCACTGTTGTTTTCTCTTCCTGTGGGTACTGAGATGTTTCACTTCCCCACGTTCCCTCCACACGCCCTATGTGTTCAGGCGCGGGTCACACCACATGACTGGTGCGGGGTTCCCCCATTCGGACATCCTCGGATCAACGCTCGGTTGGCAGCTCCCCGAGGCTTATCGCAGCCTCCTACGTCCTTCATCGGCTCCTGGTGCCCAGGCATCCACCGTGTGCCCTTAACAACTTGGCCACACAAAAACCCCACACAACAAGCGCCCGGAAGGACACCCGCCGTGCGGGCCTACAAGAACTCTCCACAAACAAGAGTCAAAAAGATGCTCGCGTCCACTGTGCAGTTCTCAACGTACGACCAGCCACCTCCCCCACGCCCCCGCCGAACCCACCGATCCGCAGACCAGCAGTGGTACGAGAAACAGGAAGGCCCTGACAAGAGACCAGCAAACCCACACCCCACACAGGGGCACGGCCCGCTCTCTCAGGACCCAACAGCGTGCCTACGACCACCACCGGCAGCGACTCCCCTCCACGCACACCACAGGCATGCAGTACTAGGAGCCGGCCACAGCCGGCGGCCGAACTGGTCAGCGTTCCACCCTCGAGCACCACCCCAGAAACCCGCGACCCGTCGGAGATGACGAGCCGTCCTGCCCTGGGCGTGGCTCTGCACCAGCAAGCTGAGCTTGCCGGCGAGATGCTCCTTAGAAAGGAGGTGATCCAGCCGCACCTTCCGGTACGGCTACCTTGTTACGACTTCGTCCCAATCGCCGATCCCGCCTTCGACGGCTCCCTCCACAAGGGTTGGGCCACCGGCTTCGGGCGTTACCGACTTTCGTGACGTGACGGGCGGTGTGTACAAGGCCCGGGAACGTATTCACCGCAGCGTTGCTGATCTGCGATTACTAGCGACTCCAACTTCATGGGGTCGAGTTGCAGACCCCAATCCGAACTGAGACCGGCTTTTTGGGATTCGCTCCACCTCGCGGTATCGCAGCCCTTTGTACCGGCCATTGTAGCATGTTTGCAGCCCTAGACATAAGGGGCATGATGATTTGACGTCATCCCCACCTTCCTCCGAGTTGACCCCGGCAGTCTCCCATGAGTCCCCACCATTACGTGCTGGCAACATGGAACGAGGGTTGCGCTCGTTGCGGGACTTAACCCAACATCTCACGACACGAGCTGACGACAACCATGCACCACCTGTGCACGGCCCTTACGGACCCACCATCTCTGGAGGATTTCCGTGCATGTCAAGCCTAGGTAAGGTTCTTCGCGTTGCATCGAATTAAGCAACATGCTCCGCCGCTTGTGCGGGCCCCCGTCAATTCCTTTGAGTTTTAGCCTTGCGGCCGTACTCCCCAGGCGGGGCGCTTAATGCGTTAGCTGCGGCACGGAACTCGTGGAATGAGCCCCACACCTAGCGCCCAACGTTTACGGCGTGGACTACCAGGGTATCTAATCCTGTTCGCTCCCCACGCTTTCGCTCCTCAGCGTCAGTTGTTGCCCAGAGACCCGCCTTCGCCACCGGTGTTCCTCCTGATATCTGCGCATTTCACCGCTACACCAGGAATTCCAGTCTCCCCTGCAACACTCTAGTCTGCTCGTATCGACTGCAGGCCTGAGGTTGAGCCTCAGGATTTCACAGCCGACGCAACAAACCGCCTACGAGCTCTTTACGCCCAATAATTCCGGACAACGCTTGCACCCTACGTATTACCGCGGCTGCTGGCACGTAGTTGGCCGGTGCTTCTTCTGCAGGTACCGTCACTCTCGCTTCGTCCCTGCTGAAAGAGGTTTACAACCCGAAGGCCGTCATCCCCCACGCGGCGTCGCTGCGTCAGGCTTCCGCCCATTGCGCAATATTCCCCACTGCTGCCTCCCGTAGGAGTCTGGGCCGTGTCTCAGTCCCAGTGTGGCCGGTCACCCTCTCAGGCCGGCTACCCGTCGTCGCCTTGGTAGGCCACTACCCCACCAACAAGCTGATAGGCCGCGGGCCCATCCCCAGCCGATAAATCTTTCCACCACCAGACCATGCGGTCAGCGGTCATATCCGGTATTAGCCCCAATTTCTTGGAGTTATCCCAGAGCCAGGGGCAGGTTGCCCACGTGTTACTCACCCGTTCGCCACTGATCCCCCACCGAAGCAGGTTCACCGTTCGACTTGCATGTGTTAAGCACGCCGCCAGCGTTCGTCCTGAGCCAGGATCAAACTCTCCGTAGATGAATTCGATACCAGC
>NZ_LWUA01000047.1 GCF_005222955.1 Blastococcus sp. CCUG 61487
CACCCCACGGGGCACGGCCGCGGCGCCCCCCGATCAAACTGGGGCGTGCGCTGCCCGGTGAGGTTGGCTTGGCCTTATTGATCTAGATGCTTCGCCGACGGAGGCACCGCCAGACCTCAGCAGCCGGCCTCAGGGCTCGTCACGGCAGTACGAGCGGCGCGATGGTGCGCGCCGTGGGAGTGACGGCGGTCCCGAGACCTGGACCGCTGAACACCTCTAGAAAGTCGATTTTCCGACTCTCCCACGACATGGGCGTGGCGCAATCGTCGCATTGACATGTTCCCACCTTCCCGTGTTTGGCGCTCGCCTTGGCCTCGCGCGCGACGATCGCATCTAGGACTTCTTCTCGCGTGAGGATGCGAATACTGGGAGTCGCCGCCACTCCTGGAGTCATAGCGTCCCATTCGACACACGCGAACAAGTCGACGCTGGGAGTCCGCCAGGGGAATGCCCCCCTATTGGCCAACAGATCATTCCTGCTCAGTGCGTTCGCCGACTCGTCGATGAAGTACTTGTAGCCAATTGCGTCGTAGCGGTCGCGCCCCCAGACGATCACACGAGACTTGACCTGGACGGTTAGAACACGATGCGGCGCCTTCGCAGAACTAGCCACGAGTCGCCTTAGTGGGCCGCTGATATTAGAGCCCTTGGCCGTGATCCAGTCTCCGCGACTGACCGCGGCCAGCGGTAGCCACAGGTCAACGGAGGCGTAACTGATACCCGCGTACCCACAGTTCTGACGAGTGGTGTGCCAGAGCGCCCCAGATGTGTACTCGCGCGTCCGGTAGTTCACCGCCTCATCCCAGGGATCACCTCCGCTGAGGCGGTTCATAGTCAGCACGGCAGCAACCAGAAGCTCGCTGTACTCGCCGACGAAGGAGGCATTATTTGCGAGGGACCACGACCGCCCCTGAGGCTGTGCTTGAAAGGCCCGGATTAGCTGCGCGTGTTGTGCTAGATACGTTTCGGGTGTTGGCAATTCTGCCTCCGGACTCGATCGTGGGGTGGTGACGCAGGCCGCTCCGACCGGCGCTGCAGCCGATGCTTGAGCGCGGGCTCCGTCACTTCCTGGGGCGGGACAACCATGCTCGGATGCGTTGGGTTGCTCGAACGTCGTCCCCGTTATAGGCGAGGAGTCTTGCCGTGGCTGTCGCGTCGCCCGACCGCGCCTGCTCGTACCAGGCCTGCGACTGAAGCCCGCCCGGGTCGTCGTCAGACCATTTGAAGTCAGCGCCGTGCACCGCGATCGCCTTAAGGCCGTGGCCGATGCGGGAGTCGAGCGACTTCTCCACGATCTTGCAGAGGTCGATCCAGGCCTCGGGCGCCGCCTCGGCGCACATCTCCGGCATTTCCCGGCCGCTGGTGGACGCGATCCGGCGGAGCTGGCTGCGCTCCGGATGGTGGTAGTGGAAGACGGCCACCGACCGGCCGGCCGCGACGTCCGCCCGGATCGAACCGTCGAGCCAGAGCAGGAAACGCTCGGCCAGGGCGTGCTCGGCCTGCACGTCGTCGACGGTCAGGTCGAGGAACGGCACGTAGGTGCTGTCCTCACCGTCCGTCCGCAGGACGCCCCACAGGTAGACGCGTTCCGGCGAGGGGCTCCACTCGCAGTCGATGTCGTACTCGACGTCCGCGGTGGGCACGGGCGGCGCGTCGGAACGCCGACGGATGTCCAGACCGGCCTCGGCCAGCTCCGCGTGCAACCGCGCCTTCTTCAGGCGCGCCGCCCGGTTCTGCCGGTGCGCGACTTCCTGGTGGTAGTCCTCGGTGAGGATCTCGTCGAGCTCCGCGGCCGCCAGATCGCTCACGGTGACCACGTTCTGCGCACGCAGCGTCAGGTACTCGCGCACCGACAGGACACCGCCGAGCTCCCGGCTCAGGTCGTCGCCGGCCAGCATGTCGACGCACACCGACGCCCATGGACAGTCGCGGCACTCCTCGTGCCCGATGGGCAGGACGAGAGGCGCCGGGTCACCGGGCTCCCCCGTGCGGCGGCGCGCGACATCCGCGACGTCGAAGCGGAAGGCGTGCTCGTGGTCGTACCGCTCCAGCGACGAGCGCCGCCGCTTGCCGGCCGTCCGGGAGAACGTGGTGAACAGCGGCTCGCTCAGGTCGTACCAGCTGAGGACGAGAGGGTCGGGCACGTATCCCTTGGCCCCGTCGGTGCCGAGCACAGAACCCCACGGCTCCGCGGCGGCATGGCCAGCTGCCTCCAGGAGTCGCCAGTAGTGGGCCAGTTGGAGGCAATCGTCCTCACGGTCACCGACGCGGAGCGCGACCCCGGCGCGGACGACGGCCTGCGCGCGAGAAGGTTCGGACGCCAGGCTCACCTCAGCCGAGTCGTTCGGTGATCGGTGCAGCGTCAGGTGATGCTTGATGTCCCCCACGTGATACCCGGGACGTCCGTCGGGGCGGTCTTCCGCCCGGATCAGAAGGTCCGGTTTACCGGTCCGCCCGCCCGCGAGGTCGTCCGGCAGCCGACCACCGACAATGAGGCCGGTCCCGGAGGCGAGGTGCCGCATCGTCTCCGCGATGTGACGGTTCTTGTGCTGCTCGTGAGGGCGCAGGTCGATCGCGTCCGGCGCGGCGGACAGCAGCGTGTCGACGACGTGGTCCTCGAAGGCGCGGCCCTCGTCCAGCAGCTCTTGCACCGCCGGATCGGGCTGCCACTCGACCCGCGGCACGGTGAGGTCGTACTCGTTGTGCGTCGCGCGTGGGCATCGCTTCGCGGCGTACCCGCCCAACAGCACCGGTCGTAGGGCCCCCGTCACACCTTCTCCTTCGGCACCAGCAGGGCGGGATCACAGCGGAGCCGGGCGGTTTCGCCACAACGGGGGACGGCGACGGACGCGGCCCTCCACTCCCCCACCGTTGCCGCCGATGAGACAGCGTGACGGATCAGAACACCGCGCACGGCGCCCACGACTGGTTCCACTGGGCGAGCGACGCCGACCTCTGGAGTTCTGAGGGCGCGGCCGGCCTGGCCCTCGCCTTCGCCGCGATGGAGGGCGGGGCGGACGCCGGATTCGACGCAGCGGGGATGAGCCGGCTGCGATCGGCCTTGCGGCAGGAGGACGCCCCGGCCGTCCACCTCCTGACGTCCTGACCGGGCCGCCGGAGTTGCTCGTGGAGTTCGCGCCCGACGCCTCCCCCACGGTCCAGGTGCTCGCCGCCCAGCGCGCCGATCTGCCCGAGGACGTCGCCGGCCAGCTCGCGCTGTCGACCGACACCGACGTCCTCGTCGCGCTGGTGACGAATCCGGCGGTCGACCCCCTCGTCGTCGGGGGCGTCATCGCCTGGTGCGACCCGACCGGCGTCATCCGCACCGCCTACGAGCACCACTGCGCGGTCGCGCAGCAGGAGCACGAGCCGACGAAGGAGGACGACGGACTCGCCGATCACGCGGCGCCCACGACGGTCGGAGGCGTGGGCGGACAACCGGAGCGGAACCGGTTGTCCGTCGAAGAGACCCGGCGCCTCGCCGTCGAGCTCGACTGGCGCCCGGACCAGCTCCAGCACGTCGTCTCTCCGGACGGCGTGGCCGACCTCGTGCGCCGCACCGACGACACGGAACTCCTCACCGCCACGTTCCACCGAGCACGGGACGAGTTCCGCGCCGTGGCCGCGGCGAATCCCTGCCTGCCGGTTGACCTGGTCGTGCGGGCAGCGGAAGACCCGTCGTGGGAGGTGCGGCTGGCGGCGCTGAGCAACCCGGAGCTGCCCGCTGACCTCATCGAGGTCGGGCTGGCCGAGGCAGCCGAACTGACCGGACGGGATCCCGCCTCCGCCGAGGCGGACGGCATCCGTCGAGCGGTGGCGAGCAACCCGAGCGCGCCGGCTGACGTGCTCGTGGCGCTCGCGGGCGCCGAGCTCGCCGCCGCGGTGTTCACCCTCCTCGCCCACCACCCCGAGACGGCCTGGGGCGGGCTCACGCTGGACGAGCTGATCGACATCGCGGGGGGCGAACCGGACGACCCGCCGCTCAACGGCCTGCCCCTCCTCGACCTGCGGTGGCCCGGCCGTCTCGCGCTCGTCGCCCAGGACCGGTACGACCCCGACCGACTGCTCGGCGAGGCGAACGCCGACGCGGCCGACGGCGGCGACTTCGCCACCGTCGCCGGAGCACTGCTCGACCTGGAGGAGCGCTACGCACGGGAGTGGCATCTATCCAGCCCCATGAGGCAGGTCGCCACCTCGATCGCCGAGGACGAGCGGTGCGACAGTAATCTCGCCGATCGACTGCTCCGCGACCACGACGGCTGCGCGGCCACCATGCACGCGCTGGCCACGAACGGGTCGATCGACGTCGACCGGGCGCTGCGTGCGATGTACGCGTGGACCAATCAGGACCATACCGTCGGGAACGTTCTGGAGGCCGAACGGGCACGTTCCCTGGGGCAGGCCATGCTGGCCACCGGCCGTGGTCCCGATGAGCTGGCCAAGGTGGCAGCTCACCTCGACTCCGTTGGCGACGTCATCCGACAGCTCGGGTACGACCGGGCCGACACCCTCGTCGACGCCGCCGTCCACACGGCTCTCCACCGTCCTCGGGCCGGTCAGGCGACGTCCATGTAGGACAGCCAGTTGGTGCGCGTGTGGTGCTTCTCCCGCCCGTCGCAGCGCTCCGGCCACGAGCGGTCGGGCCCCAGCGGTCCTGTCCACTCGATCGTGGCGCTGCACCAGCACATCCGTCCCGGGCCGTGGTCGCGCCCCAGCCTCGGAGCCGCGGGGGGAGGCGGGTCCATCCGACGGTCGAGCGTGTTCGGCGGGTCGCTCGGATAGGCCAGCCGGCCGTTGATGGGGTTGTGCGTAGTGTTCATGCGGTCTCCTTGCTGGTCGGTTCGGTTCCCCATGTCGAGGGACCGGGAGGACGGCGGGGTCAAGCGGCGGGGCCCGGCTGCCGACAGACGGACCGTGAGCTGCACCCCCTTCGTCCTCGGTCTGGACCTGGACGGGGTCTGCGCGGACTACACCGGCGGATTCCGTCGCTTCGTCGCCCAGGACCGAGGGGTGGCGCCGGAGACGCTGCCCGACCCCGTCGACTGGGACTGGGCGCTCTGCGGCTGGGACATCGACTCCCGCGACGAGTACCTGGCTCTGCACGCCCGCGCGGTCAACGCCGGCCTCTTCCGTCACCTGGAGCCCCTGCCGGGGGTGTCGGCTGCCCTGTGGCGCCTGTCGGACGCCGGCGTCCACATCCGCGTGATCACGCATCGTCTCGTCGTCAACGGTGGCCACGGAGCGGCGGCGGGCGACACGGTCGCCTGGCTGGAGCGGTACCGCATCCCGTTCCGCGATCTCTGCTTCGTGGCCGACAAGCCGCAGGTCGGCGCTGATCTCTACCTCGACGACAGTCCGGGCAATCTCGCAGCCTTCCGCGAGGCGGGGCTGGCGGCGCTGGTGTTCGACCAGCCGTACAACCGGCACGTGCCCGGACAGCGTGTCCATGACTGGACGGCGGCCGCGGACGCGATCCTCGCCGTCCGAGACGCGCCCGAGACAGCACGCGCCTCGTCGACCATCTGACGCCGGCGCGCCCGCGTTCGACGCCCCTAGGACCTCGCGCCTCCGCTGCCCCGGCTCGCCCTTCACAGCTCCACCACGAGCCACGAATCCTCCACCCGGTAGCCGGGCTCCCCGTGCCCTGCGGCAGGGTCACAGGTGAGGCCGTCGACGACGGTGCCGTTGGGCAGCGTCTGGGTGTACCGGTGGTGCAGGTGGCCGTGGATCAGCCGCGCAGGTCCCAGGGCGTCGACGATGCGCTGGATCCGGTCCTGGTTGGGGTACGCCGCCTCGGCGGTCTTCCGGTTGAAGGACGGCGCGCTGTCCCGAGGCTTGTCGTGGGTGAGGAGCAGGTCGACACGCCCCCCGGCGGCGATGATCCGGTCGGTCTCGTCGTCGGTGAGCTCCTCGTCGGGGAACCACAGCGTCCCGGCGTAGTCCCTCGGGGCACCCGCGTTCCGATGAGCGAGCGCACGCCGCGCGGCCCTGTCGGTTTTCTGCTGTTCGGCGGCCAGGCGCCGGTCCTTGTCGAGCGAGGCCGCTCCTCCGGCAGCCAGCAGCCGGGAGGAGCCCCAGGTCCAGCGGTGCCCGCGTGGGGCGTATCGGACGTGGTCGCGGACGACGATCAGTCCGTCGTCGTCCCGGTCCTGGTAGGTGCGGCGGAGCAGGACAACGTTGTCGTGGTTGCCGTCGAGGAAGGCGCACCGGACGCCGTGTTGCCGGGCCCGCCGATCCACCTTGTCGAGGAACAGGCGTCCGTCGTGCTGGTGCTCCCAGTAGCCGAAGTCACCCACCACGAAAACCCACGGACACCCCTCGCGTACGGCTACGCGCAGCAGGTGGTCGACGTGAGCTGTCTGGCCGTGGGTGTCGCCGACGAACAGCACCCGGGTCACCAGGCGTCGCCCTGGGTGCCGGTGTCCGCCAACAACCGGTCGAAGTCCGGTGCGCACGGGACGACCAGCGTGTTGCCCTGCATGGGCTCGCGGGCCAGACCGCTCACCCGGGTCCGCCCACCCCAGGGGGACTCGTCGGTCACGAGGTCGTAGCGGCGGTGCAGGTGACCGTGCAGATGCAGTTTCGGACGCAGGGCCGTCACGAGCCGGTCCAGTCGTCGCTGATGCGCCTGGCTGCGCCGGAAGTCGTCCTCCGACCACCGGAACGGCATGTGCTGCCACCAGGCGCCCGGCGCCTGGCCGAGCGCCGGCTCGACCCAGGCAGGGCGATCGTGGCTCAGCAGGACGTCGGTCACGCCGACTTCCGCGACGACACGGTCGATGTCCGCATCGGTGAGCTCCTCCTCGAGCCACCAGTCCGCCCCGTAGGTGCGGACGGCAGCGTCCACCGACACCGCTCCCCCGACGGCGGTCCAGCGGCACCCGCCCCACGTCCACGACGCCCCGCGGGGCAGATGCCAGACGTGCGGCCGGCACGGGTGCAGGCCGGTGACGGGATCGGTGGGCAACCGGTCGAGGAGGCCGACATGCCGGTCGTGGTTCCCGTCCAGCCACAGGAACGTGACCCCGTGCTCCACGCAGGCGCCGCTGACCGCATCCATCGCCCGCGCGGACCGGGCCGGGTGGGTGCCGAAGGTGTCACCGAGCTGCACGATCGTGGAAAGCCCTGCCTCGGCGGCCCCCTGGACCAGTCCCAGCAGGTGCGGCTCGCTGCCGTGGGCGTCGCCGACCACCAGCACCCGACCGTCGGCCGGCATCGCAAGAGGGCTCTCCCCCGCAGTGCTCATGCAGGCACCTCCCCTCGATGGTCCTGCGCCGGAAACGGCTGCGGTGGTCAATCATTTTGGGCTATGTTACCCAGACCGGAGGGATCGTGTGTCGGCATTTCTCCTAGGCTCGAAAGGTGACCACTCATCTGGATGAACGGAGACTCCTCGTGAGCGCACGTCAGGTGGCGCGCTTCTGGGGGGTCACGCCGATAGCCGTCCGCCAGGCGAGCGACACCGGCTTGCTCACCCCGCACCGCACCGCGCGTGCCGGCGCGGCAGAAGACGCTGACGTCGTCCACTACGACGCCGACGAGGTGCTGGAGATGGGACGCCGACCGTTCATTGACGAACGACACCTGGTCTCCGCGTTCGATGACTGGAGCGTGCTGTTCGTGCAGCAGGCCGGTCCGCGCTGGCTTCATCACACGGACGACGACTTCTCCTGGCGGACCATGTGGGGCTGGACGGCCGAGGCCAGCGACGAGGAGAAGCTCCTGTCCGCGAGTGGCTGGTGGCCCGTGGACCACAGGCGACGCGACGGTGTACGGGCCATCGTCTCGACCGTCAGTTCCTTCGTCGTCACCCTGGCAGTCGTCGATCCAGAGCAACCCGTCGCGGACGAGCGCACCGACATCGGGCGGGTTCGCTTCAACGTCGCGCCGGCCACCGAGGAGACCACGGTGGGCAGGGCACTCCTCGCCGTGTTCAGCGGTCGCCGCATACCGGTCAAGCCCGGAAGCAACCGACTGATCCCTCGACCGGGGGGCTCTGCGCTCGGCTGATGGCAGCACTGGTCAAGGTGGTCTAGCGTTTTGCTCGCTTCTATGGCTGGAGGAGGAGGTCGAGCATGACTGGACGAACAACTGGGCAAGGGGCCGCATGACACTTCCCGACGCCGATCCTCGGAGTCCCCTGCCGTCCCCGACCCGTCGTCAGGTCCAGCTGCAGCGAGCGGCTCAGGCGAACGAGCGTGCGCTGCTCCGTGTGCTGCACGACCTCCGGCAACTGACCGATGACGTCCTCGGTCCGGGCGAGGACCGACTGGTGGTCTTCCGGCTCGAACCGGGTGAGGAGCAGCCCCGGCTCACCTCGGTGGAGCTGGCCTGCGCGACGGACCGGGTGACCCGCGGTCAGGGCGCGGACGACCGCGCCGCCTGCACCGAACTGCACGCCGACCTGGTGTGGGCGCTCGGCATGCACACGGCGAGCAGCTGCCCAGGAGGCCTCGCGGTCGCCATCGACCAGCAGATGATCGCGGGCTACCCCGAGGGCCATTGCGGCCACTGGGACGGCGAGCCCGCCTTCGAGTTTTCCGCCGAGCGGCCGGCGCTGCTGGAGGCGTCGACACCCGAGCCGTACTGCTGCGCCGGGCACCTCGTCCCCGCTTTGCTGGAGCGCTACGGGCTCGAGCCACCTACCCGCCGGACCATCCACGACTGCGACGAGGCGTGACCGACGATGACGACGCGGACATCGAGGCGATCGTGCTCGAATCGCTCCGCCGGCTGCACCCGTTCCCGGTGACCTGGGAGCAGGCGGAGGCGACCTTCGCGGACGACACCCGGGCCGACCTGGCAGGGCTGGCCCGCGAGCACCTGGCACTGCAGTACCTCGGTAACCCCTACGAGGACGATCCGGATCCGCTGGGTGTGCTCGCCCCGGTTCTCTGGCGGCTGGCCCACTCCAATGGCGAGCCCAACCAGGTGTGGTGCGGAGCCGGGTGGCACCGTCTGGTCGCCGAGACCGACCGACGGCTGGCCGAGATCGACCCGTGGTACTCCCTGGGCCAGGTGAAGGAGAAGTACGGCCTGCTGAGGTACTACGCCAGGCCGTCGTCGGTGACCGACCTGGACGAGGAGTGTCACCGGCAGTTCCGCGCGATCATCTCTTCGGCCGAGGTCGCCAGCGGATTTCTCTGCGAGGTCTGTGGCCACGCCGATGCCCAACTGCTGGGCGTAGGACGCGGCCGGACACGAACGCTGTGCGACAGCCACACCCGCTGGGGCGTGCAGCCGTGACTCCGACGGTCGTCGCCCGGTCCAGCCGGCGTCCGATCACCTTCGATCCCGACGAGGTCGAGTTCGAGCTGCTGTCGGAGCTCGAGGAGTGGCTTTCGAGCTTCCGGGTCGTCCACCGGCGAACGCTCCGCCCGATCCTGGAGGACGAGGTGCGCCGGCGTCTTCGCCGGCACGCGCGCACCCGGGCCGACGACGGACGCCGGTGGGTGCCGATCCGCCCGACGCGAGAGCAGCTGCACCGGTCGCAGCTCACGCGCGCCATTGTCGGGGTCAGCCACTACCGGTTCCCCACCGCGGTGGCGCTGGCATGGGCGGTGTCCGGCGTGGAGCCGGACGTCGCCAATCGATGGGCCCCGGACCGCTCGCCGTGGCGACCCACGTGCTCGGACGAGGAGGGGGTCTCCCGCTTCGACGCCCTGGATCGCGCCCGCGTCTGGCAGGAGCACCTGGCGGCGGAGACGCTGGACCCGCGGCGGCCCTGGCTGCTCGACCCGGAAGTCCTCGTCCACGGCGAGGCCGTTCGCACTGGTCCTCTGCGGGATCCGGGAAGCCTCCAGCCCTACCTGCGAGCCGGCTTCAGCGAGGCGGCAGCCCTCACCTGGCACCGGCTGCTGTCGGAGCAGGAGCTCGTCGGCAGGGACCGGGCCACCCTGCCCACCGCCCTCGCCTGGCGCCAGGCCGGGGTGGGCCTCCCGGCCCTGCATCGCTGGTCGGCGCAAGGGCCCATCCCGAAGGGCGGACCACGCTACCCGATCGCCTGGCAGGCGGCGTTCCTGCACGCAGGGTGCCCCGACCTGCAGACCGCACTGCCCTGGCTGGACCTCGTGCGACAACGACGGGGGCTCACCATCCAGGACGCCGTCCTGCTCTTCCGCACCACCCCGATCGAGTGGGTGCACGCCTGGGCCTGAGTCATGGGGCAGGGCACCCCAACGGGCCAGTCGCCCCCTCGCGCGCTGAAGCGTTTCGTCCGAACTGCCGACTACTCGTCCGAGCCGGCTCATGAGGCCGGCGGCCTGGCCGCAGACACAGGAACGGGAGACCCACCATGACCACCTCCGACGGCGGGCCGCCTGACGATTTCGACCGACAGATGCGCGAAGAGGACCTCGATGCCCTCGAGCGACTCCGCGGGGATGAGGAACCGGACCCGAAGGCGGTCGAGGACCACGTGCGCGGCCTGCTCGCCAGCGACGGGTCCTGGGAGGACCTTCCCGCCGGCACCGTCGTTCCTCTCGGAGACGTGATGGACCTGGCGAAGCGGGCCCTCGAGGTGCGGACGCAATTGCTGGACGGCCCGGTCGAGTGGGCGCTCGCCTACGTGCGCGCCGGACTGCCCGGCAGCGCCGACTGACCATGCCCGCCTCTCCTGCCCCGGTCTCGGGCTGGAATCCCTGGGCCTGTCACGACTGCTCGGTGCCGATCGGCGGAACCGGCCCGGTCGCGCTGTGCCACGTCCACGAGGCGAGCTTTCAGAGCCACTGGGCGCCCGCGGGGATCACCCGAGACGAGGCGATCACGGACGGCGCGATCGAGCTGGATCTGCTGGCCCTGCACGCCGTGCTCGCTCGCGGGCTCAACACCTGGCTGACGAAGCACGAGCCCGACGTGGACCTCGACGTCCACGCGCACGTCGCCGAGGCGCTGGGTGCGCACACCGATCGCGTCACCGCACGCACGGTGGTGGTGCGGATGTCGCCCAACGACGTCCGACAGATGCGGGGCCTCGGTCCCTCGGACCGGGACGCGGTCATCCATCGGGCCGCCGTCGGCATGACGGCCTACCGGTGTCCCGCGATCGCCGGGCTGGTGTGGCGGCTGTCCGGTGTGGAGCCCGCGGTGGCCAACCGGTTCGAAGAACGCATGCGCGAGCGCGGCCGGACCACCGGGGGCACGCGCTGCCAGCCGACCAGCCGCGTCGAGGTGGTCGAAGCACCGCACCTCCATCCACTCCTGGCCTGGTCCGCAGCCCGGGACTGGCAGCGCCACCTCACCGGCGATCCGGAGGCGGAGGTGGATCCGGCGCTCCTGGCCGATGTCGCCGACCAGCTCGAGCGTCACTGGCCCTTCTTCCGGCGCCCGCGCAGCATGGAGGCCTACCGGCACCACGGCTTCACCGACGATGACGCCGTCGCCTGGCACCGCCTCCTGGTGCAGACCGGGGCCGTCACGGCCGGCGAAGGTGCCGCTGACACCGCGGCGTCATGGCGCGAGCACGGTCTGCACCCTGCCGATGTGTCCGCCTGGCTCGGGAACGCGCCGAGCCTCCTGCACGGCCGCTCAGCCTTCCAGCGGCACCCCCAGCGGCACGCCGAGCTGCGCGACGTCGGGTTCCCGGCGCTTGCCGATGCACTGCCCTGGCTGGAGCTGTGGGAGCGACACCCCGGCATGACGGCGACGGAGCTGTTCGATCACTGGCGCACTGGCACACCGGTCGAGTGGGCGGATGCCTTCGAGCACAGCCCCGGGAGGCGATGACGTGGACGACGAGTGGGACGAGGTCCCGGCCGGGGAGCACCAGGACTGGGCCACCACGACATCCGTGGCAGACGTGGGCGAACTCGTGGCCCAGTGGCTGGAGGGCACCAGAAGGTGGATCCCGACGTACATCGGCAGCACGCCACATCCGGAGACCCGTGGCCACATCCGGGATGCACTCGCCAGGGTCAACCGTGCCGGTTGGGTGACCGACTCCAGCCAGCCGGGTCTGCGGCACTCCGGCCTGCGGCAGCGGGCGTACGTGAGCGGCATCGCGGCTCCCGTGCTGACGAGGTACGCCGAGCACCTGAGCTCGGACAGCGACGTGGTCGTCCTTCGCGCCGTCCGCCTGCCCGAACTCTCGCCGGAGATCAACCTCGTTGTGACCGTCAGGGACGGGCAGCCCGCCACCTGGCTGGGGAATTGGGCTCCGCCCGACCGCGACGTCCTGCTCTACGCCCCGCTCCCGCCGGCGGCGGCCAACGCCGTCCGGTCGGCCGAGGCGCTCCAGGTGTTCGACCCGGTGTGGGGCCGCGACGACGTCCTGTGGCCGTGGCTGCACCGTCTGGCCGCCGACCTGAGCGACGGCACCGCCACGCGCTGGTGGGACGACGGTGACCTGGCTCGGCCGTGAGTACGGCACCCATGTGCAGATCTGCCTGCAGGGCGACGGGTGACGCGCGAGGTGCGGCCACCTGACGAACTCATCGAGCGGCACGTCCGGCGGATCCGCGATCACCTGGCCCAGACCGGCACCTGGATCACTGCTTGGCGCAAGGTCGACCCCGCCGATCAGGTGGACGAGACGGCAGCGCGGGACACCCTGCGTTCGGCACTGCGCCGGCTGAACGCCGAACAGTGTCGACGGCGCCTGAAAAC